>NZ_VPCW01000003.1:0-199898 GCF_013418015.1 Acinetobacter sp. YH12211 | reverse complement strand
TTGTGCTGGCGACCATAGCAAGAGTGAACCACCTGATCCCTTCCCGAACTCAGAAGTGAAACCTCTTCGCGCTGATGGTAGTGTGGGGTTACCCATGTGAGAGTAAGTCATCGCCAGCTCATTATTCTAAACACCCTCAACTAGCGTTGGGGGTGTTTTTTTATGCAAGAGAGAAAATAAAGTTAGAAAAACAATAATAAATTGAATAGAACTTCTGATTAAAATCTTTATGTCTTTTGATAAATCTGTGCTATACCTAATAAAACGGCATAGAAATTGCTTACCAAAAACTTATACATTAAGTTGTTGAAAAACATAAATTTTAAAGAGTGGGTGAAAATGAAGTTATCGGTTGGATTAAAAGTTGCAAACTCCTTGTCACTGACACCGCAGTTACAACAAGCCATTCGTTTGCTTCAGCTTTCGAGCTTGGAGCTTGAACAAGAAGTTCAAATTCAGTTGGACAGTAATCCCTTATTGGAAAAAGTCGAAGAACAAAGTAGTGTCGAAAGTTTATCTACCTTAGAAGAACAAGAACGTGATCAAAAGGATTTAACCAAAGAATTAAATGCAGATCATCTACCAAATGACTTGCCTGTCGATACAGACTGGGATGATGTGTACACTCATTTACCCACGAGTTTGGGAGCAGCGGAATATGAAGAGCGCGAGGATAATCGTCAGGGACATTTAGGTTTAAAAGAGCACATGATGCAACAAATCAATCTGTTGCATTTTTCTCAAGTCGAGCATCTCATTGCCTACTGTATTGTCGATGCTTTGGATGACAATGGTTTCTTGGATTGTGAAATATCTGAAATCACTACATCTGTGCAACATTTATTGATCTCCATGGAATACGAAGATGAAGTTGAAGACGATGAAGTTTTGGTCGTTTTGAAACATATTCAGCGTTTAGAGCCGATTGGTATTGGTTCGCGTAATTTGGCGGAATGTTTATCTATTCAGCTTGAAAGTTTGGCTACAGATGTACCTTATCGGCAGGAGGCGCTGCAACTATTGCAGCATTATGAGCTATTAATTTCGAATGATTTAGCCAAGTTAATTAAGCAAACGGGTTTAAGCGCAGATCAGCTTCAGCATGTAGTGGCTTTATTAAAAACATTGAAAGCACATCCTGGTACAGCATTTGAAGATCAGGAGTCAGACTATCAAATTCCAGATGTGGTGGTCAGTAAAAAGCAGGACCATTGGCAGGTGCAGCTGAATCCTGATGTTGTACCGAAGCTTAGAATCAATTCATTTTATGCCAATATGATTAAACGCGCAGATCAAAGCGAAGACAATCAATATTTGCGCAATCAAATGTTGGATGCAAAAAACTTTATTAAAAGTGTCGATGAGCGTCATAAAACTTTATTAAAAGTCGCAACCTGTATTGTGCAACATCAACGTGAATTTTTAGAAATTGGTGCTGAAGGAATGAAACCGTTGATTTTGCGTGATGTAGCTGATGAGGTGGAGTTGCATGAATCTACAGTTTCACGGGTGACCACCAATAAATATATGTTAACTCCACGTGGTTTATTTGAATTGAAATATTTCTTTTCAAGTCATGTTGGAACCTGTTCAGGTGGAGAAGCATCCTCAACTGCGATTCGCGCGAAGATTAAAAAGTTAATTGCAGATGAAAATCCACGTAAACCTTTGTCAGACAACACAATTGCAAACCTTCTTAAGGAAGAAGGAATTGATGTGGCACGTAGAACGGTTGCGAAATATCGTGAGTCATTAAATATTCCGTCATCTTCTGAACGAAAAGTCTTGATCTAGTTTTTAAAATCGGTCTATTCTAAGGATTCATTATGACCAAATAATGAATTTTTTTTGAAGGAATAGTTAGACATGATTTAAAGTGACCGCTGCAGTGATCTGTTATTTGGCAATCAATCATGTGAACTATGCCTTCCTAATCCTAATGAAGGTGAGGGATAGAATTATGCAAATAACAATTCGTGGACATCACTTAGCTATCACCCCTGCAATTGAAGAAAATATTCGACTTAAGTTTGCACAAATGACCAAACATCTGGATCAGGTCAATAGTATGCAGGTGAAATTAAGTAAAGATCATCAAATCGATAAACATTCTAAAAAAGGCAGTGCCAATCATATTGCTGAAGCGATTATTCGCTTGCCCGGCACCGAGCTGTTTGCGCAAGCTTGTGCGGATGATATGTATACTTCAATTAAGATGATGACAGAAAAATTAAAACGTCAGTTAGAGAAACATCGGAAGATGCAGTTGGATTATCAGCCTTTAGCCATCTAGTTAAAATGTGATTTAAAAAGAGGTTTTGGATAAACCTCTTTTTTATTGCGATAATGTATAGGATTAATGAATTATTTTTTCTATTTATAGTAAAATGACAGGTTTTTACACCGTTGGTCCTATAAGAGGTCTTTGTGATGAATAGTGAACAGCTCACTGAAATTTTAAAAGCTGCTTTTCCAGAGGCTGAAGTTGCTGTAAGTGGGCAAGGCGGCAAGTTTGATCTTCGTATTGTAGATAATCAGTTTGAAGGTAAGCGTCCTGTTGCTCGTCAACAAGCAGTGTATGCACCATTGAATAGCTATATTGCCAGCGGTGAAGTTCATGCGGTTACAATTCGTGCAATGACACAAGAAGAATGGCGTAAAGCAAGCTTATTTGGAGCTTAATAATTTAATGGATAAATTTTTAATTCAGGGCGGTAATAAGCTCGAAGGTGAAGTGCGTATTTCTGGTGCAAAAAATGCAGCCTTGCCACTTCTTGCTGCAATGATTCTTGCAGAAACGCCAATTACATTGAAAAATGTTCCAAATTTAAAAGATGTAAATACCTTGGTGAAGTTGATCGCAGGCTTGGGCATTAAAATGTCTTATGAAGGCGATACAGTCATTGCAGATACCTCAACGTTGGACAACCAATTTGCACCTTATGAATTGGTAAAAACCATGCGTGCCTCTATTTTGGTGCTTGGCCCATTGGTTGCGCGCTATGGTAGTGCAAAAGTATCTTTGCCAGGGGGGTGTGCAATAGGCTCACGTCCTGTCGATCAACATCTTAAAGCACTTGAAGCTTTAGGCGCAGAAATTGAAGTTGAAAATGGCTATGTAAATGCCAAAGTCAATGGTCGCCTTAAAGGTGGCGAAGTGGTCTTTGATATGGTCACTGTTGGCGGTACAGAAAACATTCTCATGGCTGCGGTATTGGCAGATGGTGTTACCACTATTCGTAATGCTGCACGTGAACCTGAAATTACCGACCTTGCGCAAATGCTCATCAAAATGGGCGCTAAAATTGAAGGTTTAGACACCGATACTTTAGTGGTTACAGGTGTTGAACACTTGCATGGTTGTGAGTATTCAGTAGTTGCTGACCGTATCGAAACAGGTTCTTATTTGGCTGCAGCTGCAATTACGGGCGGTAAAATCAGAACCACACATACCGATCCTGCCTTGCTAGAATCTGTGTTAGATAAGTTTGAAGAAATGGGTGCGGAAGTCACACGTGGCGATGACTGGATTGAACTGGACATGATGGGCAAGCGCCCTAAAGCCGTGAGTTTCAGAACTTTACCACATCCTGAATTTCCAACAGACATGCAAGCACAGTTAATGGCGGTGAATGCGATTGGACGCGGTTTTGCTACCATTTCGGAAACTATTTTTGAAAACCGTTTTATGCATGTCCCTGAGTTGTCACGTATGGGTGCCAATATTCAGGTAGAAGGCAATGATGCGGTGGTGACAGGCGTAGAAAAACTTTCTGCTGCACCTGTTATGGCAACTGATTTACGTGCCTCATTCTCGTTGGTGTTAGCAGCATTGGCGGCAGAAGGCGAAACATTGATTGACCGTATTTATCATATTGATCGCGGTTATGAAAATGTAGAACAAAAGTTACAAGGTTTAGGCGCCCAAATTAAGCGAGTAAATTGATGAATGACATGAGAAACGATGATCCAAATTTTGACGTCATGGGCAATTTTGATCATGGTTTAACTTTGGCATTAAGTAAGGGGCGAATTTTAAAAGAAACTTTGCCTTTATTAGAAACTGCGGGAATTAATTTACTGGAAGATCCAGATAAATCACGTAAGTTGATTTTCCCAACCACACATAAACAAGTGCGTATTTTAATTTTACGTGCCTCTGATGTACCAACTTATGTTGAAAATGGTGCGGCAGATATTGGGGTTGCGGGTAAAGACGTGCTGATGGAGCATGGCGCTCAAAATGTATATGAGCCGCTGGATCTGAAAATTGCCAATTGTAAATTAATGACTGCGGGCAAAGTTGGTATGCAGCGTCCAAAAGGTCGTTTAAAAATTGCCACTAAATATGTGAATTTGACCCGTCAATATTATGCCAGCTTAGGTGAGCAGGTTGATGTCATTAAACTCTATGGCTCAATGGAATTAGCACCATTGGTCGGTTTGGGTGATTACATTGTCGATGTGGTTGATACAGGTAATACTTTACGTGCCAACGGTTTAGAGCCGCTAGAAGAAATCTGTAAAGTATCTTCACGTTTAATTGTCAATAAAGCCAGTTTTAAGCGCAAGCAAGATTTGCTCAATCCAATTTTGGCACAACTTGAAAAAGCTGTGGCAGAACGAGAGTTGGCAAAACAATCTGCTTAACTTTGTATCCATCATCCTGCCTTCTCAAAAAACCGTCATTCAATGGCGGTTTTTTTATGTTCGTGCATGATTCTGTTCTTGAATGATTTCGAACGTGAATTTCCATCAAAACATACTGCTTTCGCCATGTATAGATTCCCACAAAGCCCTAGAAACAAGGTAAACTAAACTTTTCTATCAAACCTTGTGGGTAAATTGATGCGACGTTTATCGACTCAAGATCAAAGCTTTAAACAAGCCTTTGCAGACTTGTTGGCTTTTGAAACTGTCAGTGATCCTGAACTTTTAAAAACTGTAGATCAAATTATTGCTGATGTGCGTCAGCACGGTGATGCTCAGGTTCTTAAACTCACTCAACAGTTCGATCGACATCCAGCGCATCAATTTTCAGAACTTGAGTTAAGTCAGGAACAACTGAAAGCCGCATTTGATGCTTTAGATAACGAAGTTCGTGAAGCTTTGGAATTGGCTGCTGTACGTATTCGTGAATTTCACCAAGCGCAAAAGCAGGATGGCTGGACTTATGTTGATGCTTTGGGCAACACGCTTGGGCAAAAAGTCACGCCATTAGATCGCGTTGGTATTTATGTACCGGGTGGTTTGGCATCTTATCCATCTTCTGTGCTCATGAATGCCGTGCCTGCGCATGTTGCTGGTGTACCTGAAATTATTATGGTGGTACCTGCACCGAATGGTGAACTCAATCCATTGGTTTTGGCGGCTGCATATTTAGCAGGGGTGACTCGTGTATTTACCATTGGCGGAGCGCAAGCTGTTGCTGCATTGGCTTATGGTACAGAAACCATCCCATCGGTAGATAAAATTACGGGGCCAGGTAACCGCTTTGTGGCGGCTGCAAAACGTGCTGTATTTGGTCAGGTTGGCATTGATATGATTGCTGGGCCATCCGAAATTTTGGTTTATGCCGAAGGTGAAAATAATCCTGAATGGTTGGCGATGGATTTACTTTCCCAAGCCGAGCACGACACGGTTGCACAATCTATTTTTATTACACCAGATGCGCAATTGCTGAATCAGGTTGAACAAGCGATTGAACAGCACTTGGCGAATTTGCCTAAAGCTGAAATTGCCCGCACTTCTATTGCAAATCGTGGTGCATTGATCTTAGTCAAAGATCGTCAAGAGGCGATTGAATTGATCAACCAAGTTGCGCCCGAACACTTGGAGTTGTGTATGGATGATCCACAAGCGATGGCAGAAGAAATTCGTCATGCAGGTGCGATCTTCATGGGGCGCTATACACCAGAAGCGATTGGTGATTATTGTGCAGGACCAAACCACGTTTTGCCAACGTCAGGTACGGCACGTTTTTCATCACCATTGGGTGTTTACGATTTCCAAAAACGCTCAAGTTTGATTATGTGTTCAGCAGAGGGCGTGAAAAGTTTGGCGAAAACCGCTGATATTTTAGCGAAGCAGGAAAATCTGGATGCGCATGCACGATCAGCACGTTATCGTTATCAATCATAAATAGCATTACAACCTCTCCCTGACCCTCTCCTAATAAAGAGAGGGGAATTTAAACCACACAAATTTTGTGTCTTTAGTAATGAAAATTCCTCTCCCTTTGGGAGAGGTTAGGAGAGGGTTTAAAGAGAATACAAAATGAATATCACAGCAGAACAAATGCGTTTTTGGAGCCCTGAAGTACGTGAGCTAGAGCCTTATGTACCGGGTGAGCAGCCAAAAATTCAAAATTTATTAAAATTAAACACCAATGAAAACCCGTATCCACCTTCGCCTAAAGTGGTGGAAGCGGTGCAAAAGGTTTTAGAAAACTCGGCAGATGCACTGCGTTTATATCCAGACCCAGATGCGTCTGAGCTTAAGCAAGCCATTGCGAAACAGCAAAATGTAGTTGTTGGAAATGTCTTTGTTGGCAATGGTTCAGATGAAGTCCTTGCACATATTTTTAAGGCTTTTTTTGTTCAGGAACAGCCGTTACTGTATCCGGATATCACCTATAGCTTTTACCCTGTATATAGTCAATTTTTTGGGGTGAAAACTAAAATTTTGCCTTTAAATGATGATTTTGAAATTGTAGTTGATGACTATAAGCAAGCCAATGGTGGCATTATCATCACCAATCCGAATGCACCGACCAGTATTGCTTTAGGTTTAAGCGCTATTGAAGAAATTTTACAGGCCAATCCAAATTCAGTGGTCGTGATTGATGAGGCTTATGTCGATTTTGGTGCAGAGTCTGCAGTAAAATTGGTAGAAAAGTACGATAATCTTGTGGTGTGTCAAACCACATCTAAATCACGTTCTTTGGCAGGTTTACGTGTTGGTTTTGCGATTGCGCAACTGCATTTAATTGCCGCACTGGAAGCCGTGAAAAATAGTTTTAACTCCTATCCAATGGATCGTTTTGCGATTGCAGCAGCGGTGGCATCTTTTCAAGATCAGGCGTATTTTGAAGCACAATGCCAAAAAGTTATTGCAAGCCGTGAGAAATTGGTGACGGATTTAACGAGCTTGGGCTTTAAGATATTGCCATCACACGCCAACTTTATTTTTGCATCACATCTTCAACAGGATGCGGGTGAATTAGCTGCAGCATTACGTGAACGCGGTATTATTGTGCGTTATTTTAATAAACCACGCATCAATCAATATTTGCGCATTACTATTGGTACAGATGATCAAAATCAACGCTTAGTAGATACTTTAAAATACGATATTTTGGCTTAATTGTTAAAATATCGTAGAGGCGAGTGAAGCATTGAATTCACTCGCTTTTTTTGTTTTTGCGACATGCTATTGCGCAGGTTTGTACCAGCGGTTCAATAAGTCCAACATCGCTGAAACTTTGTCAAAACATTCTTGATATTCTGCTTCACAAACAGATGCAATCGTGACGCCACCACCAGCCCATAATGAAACATCTTGCTGATATTTCTGAATAGAACGGATCAGGATATTCCAAGAACCCGTTCCATCGGCATCAAAATAACCCATAGAGCCGCAATAGGCGCCACGTGCTGCACCTTCGAGTTCATCTATAATTTGCATGGCACGAATTTTCGGTGCGCCTGTAATTGACCCACCTGGCAAGGCAGACATCAACACATCAAAAGGATTCATCTCGGCTTTTAGTGTTGCGGTCACTTCACTGACCATGTGATGCACTTGGTTAAAAGACTCAATATTGAATAACTTTGGCGTTTTGACGCTGCCAGTTTCGGCATAAACACTTAAATCATTACGTAATAAATCCACAATCATCACATTTTCAGCCTGATCTTTTTTAGATTCACTTAATTGTTGTTTCGATTGTCGGTCTAATTCAGGATCGCCATAACGTGGCATCGTGCCCTTAATGGGTTTTGTGGTAATTTTTCGATTTTCCTCAAAATCGATAAAGAGTTCGGGCGAACAACTTAAAATTTCAAAATCACCAATACGTAAATAACCTGCATAAGGTGCATTGGTCAGTTGCCAAAACTGAGCTGCAGTCTCTAAAAGTTGACCTTGAGCCTCAGCGCTAAACTCTTGCGTAAGATTAATTTGATAACAATCTCCTGCCACTATATAGTCTTGAACATGTTGAAAGGCGCGTTGGTAATCTGTGAAATTCCAGCGTGCTTGACACTTTTGGCTTAATTGGAACTGTTCAATTATGGTTGATTGAGTATATAAATTTAAAATAAAATCAAAGATTTGAGTAGCAGCATCGTCTGAACTATAAAAATACCAGCCATCAGTTTCTTGCTGTAAATAGCTTTTAAATTGACCTAAAAAAATACTTGGCTGGGGACGAGACTGCATATTGATGTGTTGCTGTGCTGCTGCATCATACGAAACAAACCCCATTACACTGCAAAATGGGGCGGTGTCAGCATCTTCTAAAGCACCGAGATGAGCTGTTAAATCTAATTGAGTTGGACTTAATTCATATTGATCCAATGCCGTTTTTTGAAAGTAAAAATGTTGATGGTTTTGCTGCACACAATAGCGTTCAGCCAAAAATGCAATACGTGCCTTTCCATTATTTTGCAAATAAATACAATGTGAAAGTGCTGCCAAAGCTTGCAAAATTCTTACAGCCTCATATTCAGGTTCACAGAATAATTTTTTAAAATGAGTAGGATAGGACATAAAGCGTAAACAGCTGAAAGATTTTAAAAGGCTATTTTACATGATTGCAGCAGATAAAAAGCAAATAACCGTTTGTCGGTAAGATGTGGATTGCGACCAACAGCAGTTGAACAAAAAATAACTCAGATATACCTTTGTATGTGCAAACCGGCTACTCAAGGAATGTGTGTCAGTGTTGTCCTCATCAAATAAAAACACAATCACTGGCACTGAGTGGTAAAACCAAAAAAATAATACTCTCGGGAGAGTAACAAGATGAAAAAATTTACTAAACTTGCTTTGGTATCATCAATCGCGTTAACGACAAATGCAATGGCAATGCAGGCAATGGACGATACTGCATTAAGCGCTACTACTGGTCAAGATGGTTTAAGCATCGGGATTGGTATTTCTAAAATCGAAATCGAAAAACTTTTAATCCATGATAATGATGGTTTGGTAAGTGATGGTGGTAAGGCAGCTGTTGCCCCTGTCTTAGATGCGAATGGTGATGTTGTAACTCCTGGTACACCAGCTGCTATCGGTTCTTTAGGCGGCACAAACAAAGCTGGTGCAATTGTTGTCAAGGGCAATGGTATTTCTGGAGATGCAAACGAAAAGCATGGTATTGTGATTGGTGCAAACTACGATAATAATGGTGCTTACTTATTAGCTTCTCGTAACTTAGCAGACTTGGTTATTGATACGGATGCAGGTACAAGTGCTACAGGTGGTGCATTTATTAATGTTGCGGCTCAAGTATCAGGCTTAGATATCAAGATTGGTCAAATTGGTGTATCTGCATCAAATGCTGAAAATACAAGTACAACCTCTATCCGCCGTGGTAATGATGATACTAACTATAATGCAATTTTATCTGGTTTAACTTTAAAAACAGGTAAAATGGATGCCAACATCCAATTAGGCGCAGCGCCACAAGGTGCAATGGTTAAATTGAATACCAAAATGATTGGTGGTTTAGAAATTAAAAACTTAGGTATTTTGGATAACTCAACTAAAGGCAAAGCAGTTGGTTCTGTAAATGTTGGTGGCAATCCAACAGCTGTGAAAACGAAGGAAGCGGGTGAAATCTTTATTGAAAGCATTAAAATTGCAGATGCAGCTAGTAAAGATTTGACCCTAAATCAAGATATCCAAGTATTTAATGATGCTTATGTTGGCGATAGTACTACTCTTGGTAAGGCGGCGCATATTCGCATTGTAAGCAATGACACTGGTGCCAAAGACCAATATATTAAAGGTATTCATTTAGGTAGTCGTACTGCTGCTTCTATTGGTGATATGGAAGTTCAAGGACTTCAAACTTACTATAGTACTTCTCAGGGTAGCTATACCAAAGGTGCTATTATCACTATTTCTGGTCACTAATTTAAAAACTGAAAAAGCGCGTGAATTCACGCGCTTTTTTTTACAAATAAACTCATGAGTTCGCAAAAAAATAAAGAAAGCTCTTTTTTTTTTCTATAAAACGAGTATCTTTCTAAATACAAGGAAGTAGAGTGAAAACTCTAAAATAAAAATATTAGGCAGGTATTGCCGAGAACTAAAAAGTAAAAATATATGTTAGAGATCGCTTTGGGCTCGGCATTGATCTATTACGCTGCCACACAAGCCTTTGATTTAAAAGAACAGCATCCTGAAACTGTGCGTTACACAGAAACTTTGGATTCTAGAAATAATTCCTTTACCCGTATGCACAGAGAGCCTGTGCAAATTAAACCTGCTTTAGAAGATCAATTTCGCGGAATTGTGCGCCAAGCCTATGACTACAGTTGTGGTTCTGCAGCTTTAACAACCTTGCTGAATGGTTATGTAGGAACACAATTAAACGAGCAACAAACCATGAGTGGCTTGCTGCGTTATGGAGAATACGACCGAATTATTGAACGTCGTAGTTTTTCGCTATTGGATATGAAGCGCTTTGTCGCAGCTTTGGGCATGGAAAGTGGTGGATATCGCGGGGAGTTTTCGGATTTAGTGAAACAAGGACAGCCTGCAATTGTGCCGATTTCCTATGCAGGTTTTAAACATTTTGTGGTGTATAAAGCCTATAAAAATGGGCGGGTTTATGTGGCTGACCCAGCTTTGGGCAATATTAGTTTTGATGAAGAACGATTTAAGGACGTTTGGGAAAATAACACCCTGTTCTTAATTAATGTAGCACCTCAGCATCGACAAAATATGTTGGCATTACATGAAAAAGATTTACGTCATGTGGAAGATGCAACAGTGAATCGTTATGCCTTTGTTGATATTCAATATCCACAATTTGCGATGGAAAAAATAGCTGATAAAGCATCGACGATACGACTAGAACGTAATGTAAATAAAGATTCTGATAATTATGGACAGTACGAGCATCGTTTTTTAAGACTCTACTATAAAAACAAGTAATTAGTTGTTCACGAAATACAAAAATAAAAATGGAAGGGGTAAATCATGGATCGTAAATGGATGAATAAAACCTTATTGGCACTCAGTATTCAAATGGTATTTGGGGTGGCTTATGCCGCAGAGGAGCCGCAATTAGGGGAATATGAAACCACAACTGAACAGGCAGAAGTATCAGATACAGCAGCATCCACTGCAGATACAAGTGCTGAAACAAATAGTGCGGTTGTCGCTGCAAATGGTGCACAAGCAGCATCATCTGCTTTGCAACAGCAAGAGGGCGATGCAACCAAAGAGGCGAATTTAGAAGAAGTATTTACCTCGAATGAGCGTCAATACTCGCTCATGAAACAAGGTGATATTTCATCTTATTATGATATTGATTATACCTATCATCGTGATACGCAGCTCGACCTTGAAATGGCTCAAGGTCAGTTGTATCAGCTTCGTGTGCAAGAAAATGCGTCCCACGCATTAACTAACACCTTCACCGCACAATATGGTTTGCGTGACAATTTAACTTTATCTGCTTCTGTACCATTAGTTGCAAAGTCAGATTTATTAAAGGATGCTACTGCAGCAGGTTTGGGGGATATTTCTTTAGGCGCACGTTGGGAGCCATTCCCATTAAAAGCGGGGCGTTTACCTTTAATTTTATTCGCAAATTTATCGACTAAAACGGGTGATAGTCCTTACGAGATTAACCCTGTTAAAGATTTATCAACAGGTAAGGGTTATTACTCTGCAGGCATTGGTGCAAGTACGCGTAAGTATATTGACCCTGTTGTATTGTTTGCTTCTGCTTCAGCCAACTATGGTTTTAAAGAAAGCGGTCTAAATCAAATTCGCGGTAGCCGTATAATTGAAGAATTTGAGCCAGGTATTAGTGGTGGTTTTGCTTTTGGTTTTGCTTATTCGTTTAACTACGATGTGTCGATGACCATGTCCTATCAGCAGAGCTTTAATACAGGTTCGGAGTTTACTTATCATACGGGTGAAAGCTATTCACCTGCAGACCAGACCAGTTCGACTTTGGCTATTTCATTAGGCGTTCGCGTTTCACCTGAAACCATTGTGAATGGTACGGTAGGAATCGGTCTGACCGAAGACGCGCCAGACGTATCACTTGGTTTGTCATTCCCACTGGATATTCTCGGTTTCGGTAAAAAAATTCGCTAAGAGGCTAGTCGCATGAAAATGATACGACTTCGCCCGTTAGTGACTGCAATTATACTGTCGGGCTGTTCAGGGGCTGCTTTTGCGCAGCTTGGACAAAACTTATCTGTCGATATTCGTTCTTTGACTATGGGGAATGCGGTCACTGCAGATCCTCCTGGTATTAGTGCGATTCACTTTAACCCTGCTGCACTGACCAAGATTGAAGGTTTGCAAACAGATGTGCAAGGGGTATTGGCACATTTTGATGTACAGCGTGAGCTTTCTGTTCCAGCAGGTTATGACGTATTTGGTTATTCTGATGACCCTGTGGTGTGTAACGATGGGCCAGAAATTTTGGCCGATTTTTGTACCGATTTTAAAGGTACAGTACAAGCCGATGTCGAATATCCAACGTTGTATGTCCCGATTCTGAAAAAATTTGTCGATTTAGGTAAGGGTATGCCACTGGCAGCGCCAACCAACGGTATTGCCTATAATCCACCTGGTTCCAAAGTAACCTTTGCCACCGCATTATATGCACCGCTGATTGCAGGCTTTGGTGCCGAAAATGGTAACCCTGGTAACTTTATGGGACAACAGGTTGCCTTAGAACGTATCACCTATCTTTCTCCATCTATCGCCTATCAAGTCAATGATGAATTGTCAGTCGGTGCGTCAATTGGGATGTCTTACCAAGCCATCGCCATGAATACCGATTTACGCTTCCCGAATGAACTGATCGGGATGTTACGTATGGTGGATGAAGTGGTCTGTACGCCATTTAAAGAAAACGCCAATATCATCACCGATATTTTGTTGCTCGGGATTTGTAATGCCGAAGAAGGCATGAATCCATTTTCCCGTTTTGGGCAAATGCAACTGGCGGTTGAGCAAAGTTTAAGCCCGAGTTATAACTTGGGTATTTTGTGGGAACCGACAGAAGATTTTAGCTTTGGTATGGTGTATCAGAGTGCAGCTAAAATGCGCTTAAAGGGCAAATATCATATTGATAACTCGAAAGCACCACGTGAGTTAATTAATGGTTTGATGTCTTCACCAACAGGTCAGATTTTAGCGGCAATTTTAGGTTTCCCAAGTTATATTCCAGCCAGTGAGTCTGGTTTGGTTTCTATGGATTTTGAATATCCTGCGCACTTTCAAGCGGGGATAAAATATAAAGTCATGCCTGATTTACAAGTCAATTTTGATGTGGGCTGGACTGACTATAAAGCATGGGATAAATTCAAATTCGAGTTTGACCGTCAAATCTCGGCATTAAAAATTGCAAAATTGCTTTCGGAGCATGTGTCTGATGACAGTTTAGCTTTGCCATTAGAGTTTAAGTCACCGTGGAACTGGGGTGTTGGCATCGAATATTCAGCCACAGACCGTTTAAAACTGCGTGCGGGTTATGAACCACGTGGTAGTGCGATTCCTGACAATAAACGTAACACTATGGTACCAATTAATAATGCACGTTTATTCGGTCTGGGTGTGGGATATCGTTTTGATGCAGATACAGACCTTGATTTATCCATCGGCTTTTTACAAAGTAAGGATAAAATTCCAGCCAATACCAGTAGCTTAGCCAATAAGGAAGGTGTGAATAACCTGCTGTTAAACCCTTATGCGGGTTTGAATGTGAAAACGGATACAAAAATTACAATTCTTGGATTGAGTTATAGAACACGATGGTAAGTTCAGTACGGAAAATAAAACGGACTTTATTTTCAAAGTCGATACTCACACTGATTTTCAGTATGGGATCGGTGTGTTACGCGAATCAGTTTTACACCATTATTGGACCAGATGGTCGTCCAATTGTGGTGCAGCGTAATGCTGCAGAAAAAAAGCAAACGATACAGGCGTTGGAAACCGCACAACAGCAAAAGCAAGTCCAACAAAAGCAACTACAAGAAAACCAACAACAAGACCAGTTTAAGCAAGACAAGGTGCATCAAGTACAGCAGATAACTGCTCAAACATCCGTTCAGGTATCTAAAAATATTTCTGTTCAGGCGAGCAAGCAACTGAATTTGTCTAAGCCGAATATCTCAGAACAATCCGCTATGTCACAAAATCAGGCTAGTCAAAGCAAAGAGAACTCATCATTGCGTGCATCACACACTGAGCCAAATGCAGTGCAGCAAGATATTTCCAGTGCGGAATCTGTTCATCAAACAGGATTGGCAAAAGAAGCAGCGATCAACAAAGTCGCGGTAAAACCATCTGTACTAGAGGATTTACAACAGCTTCCTCAGCAATTTGCGATTGATCCATCCACAGTGTCTGTTTCTAAAAAAACACCAGATCAAGCATCGCATGCATCTGCCCAACAAACGGGTTTTATGGAGATGGCGGGAGAACAGTATGTTAAAAGTGAGTATTTGGAAGATCAGGAGTTTAATTTAGAAGGAAAAAAACGCTTTTATAGTATGCCAGAAGGCATAATTGACACAAAAAATGGCGGTGGTGCTCGTATGCAAGTGGTCGAACGTGAACGTGGTGTAAGCCGTTCCGTTCTCAATAAATTATTTAAAAAGCAATCGGTTGCTGAGCCTCACGCTATTGTTTTGGCTGCAGACTATTATCGTGTTAATCAAGCTGAAGCAATTGAGGGTTTGGGGCAGCAATGTTTTGCTGAAAGCAAAAAAAATAAAGCTAAAACCTTAAAAGCACAACAAGATTTAAATTTGTGGCCTAGAGCTCCCTTAACCGAAAAATTTGATTATGAATTGGTGAAGTTAGAAGGCAATATTCAAAATATTCAAATCAACTCTTATGCCATGAAGCAAAATCAACCGACCTTTTATTGGCCGTTTGTGGTTTTTCTGGATCAAAAAGGCTGTGTGATTGAAGGTGCAGGTGGTTTTAGAAATCAGGATACTGCAGGCAATGTCTTACGACACGAGGTAATAGAAGGTATGCTGCAACTTCCAAAAAATAGCCACTATGTATTATTAACGCCATTGGCTTCTGCAGTGGATATGGAACATCGCGCGCTCAGTAACCAAGGGCAATTAAAACTCATTGCGATACGCTAACAACAATAAGAGAATTCAGGATGAAAACAAGACATATTTTACCTTTTGCAACGACAGCATTGATGGCGGCATTGAGTGGCTGTGGTGGAGAAAGTGCCAATATTAATCCAGAGCCTAATGCTGTGGCGTATATCAACGGGAGTTGTGCCAGTACAAAAAAAAACTGCGTGGAATTTGCATTGGATTATCCTGTGGATGGTTTGAATTTTACCTGTAGCAGTGATACCAGTAAAACCTACATCACCATGATTGAGCCGAAAAGTAATGCGGCAACAGGTAAATGTAGTGAAGGAGATAAAGTCCACTTCTTTATTCAGGAAAAGACCAATCAATATATTGATTTAGGCACAGTATCATTGTCTGATATTGGAATGGTCAGTACTGCAGGTGCGGGTTATCCACGTTTAAGTGTGTTAGATATGGCACGTGGATTAACAGGACGCCAAGCAACGAGTTTAAGTAGTAGTGACGAAACGATACAGGTCGCGACTGCAATTGTACGTGTTTTACAGGCTTTATCTCTTGAAAATAAAAATTTTGTCGCAGGCGATATTCAGCCTTTAACGATTACGACACTCAAAAAAGAACAATTGGCAAATGTTGCTGAGTCCGTTGAGCTTGGTGACTATCGTTCAGGGGCTTATGCCAGTATTTTACGCCCGTGGGTAGATGTGTCACAGGTATCTCAAGATGATGCTTATCAAGCATTAAACACCTTGGTTTACATGAATAACTCGGCATCTTATCAAGCTAACTATCCAATTTTAGCCAAAGAAGACTCACAATTGCCACAGGGTTTATATGGCTGTAATTTGGCAGACTGTAAATCTACGGTCGCAGATTTGAAACACCTCATTGGGCAATATCAACTAATCACAGACCGTTCTGGATATACCTTCGGTTATGGTATGCAATGGAAAGGTGCGGTGTCTGCAAACACGACCAACCCAATTTTAACGGTGAGTGGTGAATTGATTCGTAAAGTACGTCCTGAGCGTATGGTAGCAGCAGCACAAACCACATGGGTCAACCCATTGAATAAACGTATTCAGGGGCCATTCCGTTTTAGTGTGAATGACAATGCGGCTGATGATTTTAAAATTACCCAAGGTAAGGTGTTTAATGATTATTTAATTGCAGGCACGGAAGGTTTTTATAAATTATTGACCAAATCTACAACAGCGAATCCTGCAGATTATGGTCAATGGCAACAAACCATAGGTACCGATCAGTTCAAAGGTTCTTTTGATGCCTATAAATTCTTTTCTGTGAACTTTTTGGATAATCGCGTTTTTAAAACCCAGAAAAATGTACCTTTAGGCAGTCGCTATATTTTCCCAATTTATGCAACCTTGACCTTTAATTTTGATGGCGGAACGACTACAGATAGCATCAAATTAGGTGTTGTTTTAGATGAGGATGGCAATATTCGTACAGATATAGCACCAAATGCCACAGAAACCGATATGTCTGGTCAGTGTGCAGCAATTCGTCAGTCTGGTGCTGAATATGTTGATACAAATGGTGTGCAGCAATACCGTATAGGTGTGTTAGGTGCAACCGATATCGACAATAAAGCAGTCACTTTGCGTATGATTTTAGCCAATCCAAAATTTCATAAACTTGATGGCGCAGTCATTGGTTTGAATACCAAAATTGAAGCGGTTGAAGGTGGAAATGGTCAAGTGGTGGGCGGTGCACGTGCCAATATTGGCAATTTAGTTGCAGCCAACTCTACACGTATTACATTGTCTGATTTCAATGGCTCAACAGTGAAGTGGAGCAATATTTATCATGCGCAACTTGCAACTTACGTGGCTCAAAACCCTGCTTTAGCAACTGATGCAGATAAAGCTTTGGTGAAAGCCCAAGGTGGAGCTGTAAGTCTAGATGTTGCCGAATGTTATAACCCAGATAAAGTGCGTATTTAGCATTAATTTCCTATGATATAGAGATGAAAATAGCTCACTACTCAGTGGGCTATTTATTATTCAGATTTTAGCTTGATTCAAATGAACATCATGTGGGGTTTTTAACCCGTATGATCGGTACGTGAACCTAAGGTTTCTAAGTGGGTCGTGAAATGGTTGTTTTTTCGATCTGCAAAGTAGTGTTGTAAAGTACGTTCTACACTTGGGAAAGCCAATTCAGACCACGGAATTTCATCTTCACTAAACAAGCGTGATTCGATGGTTTCTTCACCTGCACCAAATTGACCATTCAACAATTGAGCTTTGAACAGCACATAAATTTGCCCAATCCGTGGAATGTTATACATGCAATAAAGTTGTTCGATTTCAATTTCCGCTTCGGCTTCTTCGCGGGTTTCACGGGCAGAACCTTGCTCCATGGTTTCAAACATTTCCATATAGCCTGCGGGTAAAGTCCACAAACCATAGCGTGGTTCAATTGCACGACGACACAACAATACTTTATTTTCCCAAACGACCAATGCACCACAAATGACTTTTGGATTGACATAGTGAATATTGCCACATGCGCTACACACTTGACGTAATTGCTGATCGCCAAGCGGAATTTTCGTTGTTGTTTTTTGTCCACAATTTCCACAAAAGTTCATAGTGATCGTCATTGTTGAAGGGAGTTCTCAGAATAACTGAAAATTTCAACTTTGGCATCCTCTCTATCTATTGCCCACCTATTTCAGCTATGATGAAAACTTAGACAAGGAGAATTATAAGGCATGATTGATCATTCGCTCACGCATCTATTACAGCAACGTTTGCGCTTTTCTAAAACGTTCATGGAAGCGCATGCAGCGGTATTGATTGCCATTACCGACGAGTCTGATCCAAAGGTATTGCTAACCCGCCGTTCTACCTTACTCAATAATCACGCGGGTGAGGTGTCTTTCCCTGGTGGCAAACGCGATCCGCAAGATACCAGTAATATTGTGGTGGCATTGCGTGAAGCGCAGGAAGAAACCGCATTAAATCCATTTGAAGTGCAGTTGATTGGTGACTTGCCAATGCAAAAAGCCCGTAATGGAATGTTGGTTAAGCCTGTGGTGGGGCTGATTCCTCCAAAAGTAGAATTAATTCCACAACCTTCAGAAATTGATCGGATCTTTTTTGCCTCTTTACAGCATTTAATGGAAGCGCCACCAACGCCGTATGAAGTGAGCTTTGCACAACAAAAATTATATTTTCCGAGTATGCAGGTTGAAGATGAAGTGGTTTGGGGCTTAACAGCGCGGATGTTGGTGTCTTTATTTGAATATGGTTTGGATTATCGTAAAGAATGGCCGTTTTTGTTAAATTCACCAACATTTAAGAAATAGAAAAATTTTGATGTGAAGATAGGAAGGAACCATGTTGTATAAATTTAAAGGATATGCCCCGAAAGCAATGCAGCAACCGTGGGATGGGTGGGTGGCGGATAATGCCACGGTCATTGGTCAGGTTGAGTTGGGACAGAAAGTTAGTATTTGGTTTGGGGCTGTGGTACGTGCCGATAACAGTAAAATCAAATTGGGTAATTTTAGTAATGTTCAGGAAAATGCTGTGTTGCACACCGATGCAGGTATTGAAATGCAGATTGGTGATTATGTGACTATTGGACATCTGGCGATGTTACATGGTTGTACCGTGGGCGATAACACCCTGATTGGTATTAATGCAGTGGTGCTGAATCATGCGGTGATTGGTAAAAACTGTATTATTGGTGCCAATGCTTTAATTCCTGAAGGGAAAGTGATTCCCGATAATTCTGTGGTGATGGGTTCTCCCGGTAAAGTGGTTAAGACTTTGGATGAGTCTGCAGAAGCACGTTTAAAAATGAGTGCGCTGCACTATGCTGAACATTTTCAGCATTTTGTAAACCTAGAGCCTGCAACACTCTAAAATAGAATTTGCATCGTTTAGTCAAACGCATTTTTTAGCTGTAATTACATAGAATTTTATACTCAGGAATTGCAATCTAAGGCATGTAAATCCTCGCGTGAATTTCAGGAGTGGAGTATCATAACGCCAATTTTTGATATTTACTCCTTGAAGGTTGTGCATGAAATTGCTGGCATTGGAAACTGCCAATGAGCAGTGTTCCGTTTCGATTGTAGATGAAACACAGGAACTCTTTTTTCAATTAGATGCGCGAGCAAAAGCACAAACGCAAACCATCTTACCGATGATTGAGCAAGGCTTTGCTGAAACTCAAATTAGTACGGCTGATCTGACTGCAATTGCCTTTAGCCGTGGCCCGGGTTCTTTTAGCGGTGTGCGAATTAATGCGGCAGTCACGCAAGCTTTGGCGTGGGCGCATGATGTGCCTGTAATTCCTGTATCGACTTTGCAGGCATTGGCGCAGGCGGCTTATCGTCTTGAAGGATTAACTGCAGTTACGGCTGTGTTGGATGCACGCATGAATGAAGTGTATATCGCCAGTTTTGAGCTAGATGCACAAGGAATCATGCAGGCGGTTGATCAGGAACAATTATTGAATTATAGCGATGCTGCACAGACGGTACGCTTTCAATTGGTCGGTTCTGGTGCAGGTCTCATTGATCAAGAACAAATACAATACAAAGGCTTAAGTGCAACCGCACAAGATATTGCTACTATTGCACGCGTCTGTGCACAGCAACAGCAATGGGTCAGCGCAGAACAAGCATTGCCTGTCTATTTACGTGACAATGCTTGGAAAAAAATTCCAGAACAAGGCAAGGCATAATTAGGGTTATTTATGGATCTTTTACTGCTGCTCAAAGCGGCAATTATGGGTATTGTAGAAGGGATTACCGAATTTCTACCCATTTCTAGCACAGGACATTTGATTCTCGCTGCAGAGCTAATGGACTTTTGGACCAAAGAAAAAAGCGATGTATTTGTGATTGCCATTCAAATGGGAGCAATTGCAGCGGTCATATATGAGTATTGGGCACGTCTATGGGGCGCAGCCACAGGTATGTTTACAGGCGAAGAAAAAGGTCGACGCTTAGGCTTTGGTCTGATCATAGCATCTATTCCAATTATTTTGATTGGATTGACCTTTGGGCAGACTGTAAAAGAATTACTCTTTAATGATGTTGCCGTGGCGATAGGTTTGATTATTGGCGGTTTTATTATTATGTGGATTGAAAAACATCCACCGCAAGTACGTGCCCATGAGGTTGAAGAACTAACTTATCGAGATGCGATTTGGATTGGTCTAATTCAGGTATTGTCGCTGATTCCGGGGACTTCGCGTTCAGGTGCAACTATTATTGGCGCGATGTTCTTGGGTGTATCGCGAAAAGCAGCAACTGAGTTTTCCTTCTTTTTGGGAATTCCTGTCATTATTGGCGCAGGCTTGCTCGACTTATATCAAAGCTATGATGTATTCCAAACTACTGAAGATTGGACCGTACTCAGCTTCGGGATCATCGTCTCTTTTGTTTCCGCACTTTTGCTGATCCGTGCATTGGTGGCTTATGTGGCGAAACGTGATTTTATGATTTTTGCTTGGTATCGTATTGCTTCAGGTTTAATCATTTTATTGTTCGCATTCACAGGCTGGAAACTATGGTAAGCGAACTTCGCTTATACACCGAAGCCGAGTGGCTCACTCAAGCACAGCATTATTCTGCTGTGCTTTTGTCTAGAGGCGTGCAAACGTGCATTGAAACAGTAGAAAAACTCAATGCGCGTTTTTTGCGTTTGAACCCTGAATTGGCATTGTGTGTAGATGCTGAAGGGTTGTGGTTGTGTGCCAATGGCATGAAAATGCAACCCGATTGGAAAGCTGAAGTTGGGCGATTGAAACGTGCCTCTTTAAAATCGGAAATGATTGCTCGTGCCTGTAATTTGTCGGAAAAACCAAGCCTAATTGATGCTACGGCAGGATTAGGACACGACAGCTTACTCATGGCACACTTGGGTGCTCAGGTCACGTTGTTGGAGCGTCATCCTATTCTTTTTACTTTGTTGGAGGATGCTAAACGCCAAGCCGCAGATGATCCTTTTTTAGCAAGTGTTGTTGCCCGTATCCAGTTGGTTTTTACAGATTCAGCAGATTATTTACGCAACTGCGCAGCGCAGGGCAAAGTGGTTGATGTGGTGTATTTAGACCCGATGTTTCCGCAGCGAGATCAACATCAACAGGCGCAGAAAAAGCAGGCACAAGTCAAAAAACAAATGCAGTTATTACATTTGCTGTTACCTGAAGATGGCGAAATGGATTTAGGTGATCATTTACTGGGTTTGGCACAGCAAATTGCCAAACGTGTTGTGGTGAAGCGCCCACGTTTGGCTGTATTTTTGGCGGGGCAGGAAACCACACATCAATGGCAGGGTGATGCTTGCCGATTTGATGCCTATTTCCAAGCAAATTTGAACAATGGGTAGATTTATACCACTAAAGCAGTGGCAAGGCGTTCAATGCTTCTATAATGCGCAAAGATTTGTTATATAGTTAAAATTGACAATTGATAATTACGACGACAAGCATAAACTTGGAGTGTGGAAACGCGAGCTGCGATTAACAGAATCCTATGATTGACTTCAAACCCTCCATTAATTTTTGGCACGATTTTAAAAGCAACCAAGCCGCAGGCGTTTGGTTATTTTTGGGTTCGCGACGCTCTTTGCAAATTATTCGTCCTTCTATCTTACAACTGATTTTTTGGGGGATTTTAGGTGGTCTTGCCAATACCTTATTCAGTTGGTTGGTCGCGGGAGAAGTGGGTGAATTTAACCCACAAGGTTTGGTCAGTTATGCCTTGTGGCCCTTTATTGCCTTAATTGTCGGAATTATTCTTTCTCAGCGTGTCAATAACCCGCGTTTATTGTTAGTACCTGCTTTGTTGTGGTTGGTATTAGATACTCACGTTGCATTATTACAAAGCTTGATTCAATACATGGGCATGATGGATGTCTTGCCGTATGTGTTGTATGACTATTTGCCTACCATTTTTATGGTGCTATTTGTTTGGCAAAGTTTGGCAGTGGTATGGGTGTTTTCACGTGAATTGCATTGGCCGTGGTGGGAACGTGCGCTGATTGTTTTGGCGACCTTATTCACTTTGGTAGTTTGGCAAATGTCAGTGAAAAGTCAGCCCATTTGGAAAGTAGAAGAAGTTCCACCAAGTCTAAGCGAAGAAGCTTTTTATGCACAAAGTCGTGTACTCAATAAAGCTTTAGACAGTATTCAATATGGGGAATTTGCTCAATCGCATTGGTACTTTTTAGGTGTTGCAGGGGCGAGTTATCAAGACGTATTTATGTCTGAAATTGAGCGCATTCGTGAACAGTTTGATACCCGTTTTGGTACTTTTGGGCGTTCGATGGTGTTAATTAATAACCCAATGACCCGCAATGTAATTCCAATTGCTTCGCAAACCAGTATTGAATTAGCGCTGCGCCGTATTGGACAGCGCATGAACCGTGAAAGTGATGTGCTGTTTTTATATATGACCTCACACGGTTTAAAAGATCATTTTGAAGTTGAAAATGCACCACTTGACTTAAATCAGGTCGATCCGAAATGGTTACGCGATACTTTGGATAAATCGGGTATTCGTTGGCGTGTGATCGTCATTTCAGCCTGTTATTCAGGTAGCTTTGTATCTGCCTTGCAAGATGATAATACCTTAGTGATTACTGCATCGGCAGCAGATCGTGAGTCGTTTGGTTGTTCAAACGAAGCTGATTATACTTATTTTGGTCGTGCCTTTTTTGATCAGGCTATGCGTGAACAAAACTCTTTTGCTAATGCTTTTAATGAAGCCAAAGTGACTGTGGCGAAATGGGAGCAAGCGCAAGGTTTTGAACCTTCAGAGCCACAATGGGCAATTGGTAAAAATATGGAATTGATGTTGCCACAATTAGAGCAGCGTTTGTTTCCTCAAAAAAGTGTTGCAACATCGGCTGAAATTCAATTGAGTGCGCAATCTGTTCAATAAGCCAAAGAGGAGAGGGTGATGGAGTTAATTCAGAACAACCGCTGTTTTGAGGGTGAGCAACGAATTTATCGTTTTCATTCCAATGCTTTACAGACTGAAACTCAGTTTGGCATTTTTTTACCAGAACAAGCTTTGGCGGGGCAGGCTTGTCCTGCGGTATTTTATTTGGCAGGTTTAACCTGTAACGAAGAAACCTTTGCGATTAAAGCACATGCGCAGCACATGGCAGCGCAATTGGGACTGATTTTGATTAGTCCAGATACTTCACCGCGTGGCGAAGCTGTTGCCAAAGGCGACCATTGGGATATTGGACAGGGGGCAGGTTTCTATATCAATGCGACACAAGCACCGTGGGCGGCACATTATCAAATGGAAACTTTTGTCACCGATGAGCTTTATCAATTGGTGCTGCAACAGTTCCCAATTCAGGCACAGCACGTTGGCATCATGGGGCACAGTATGGGCGGTCATGGTGCATTGACCCTCGCGTTTAAATATCCTGAAAAATTTAAATCCGTGTCTGCTTTTGCTCCGATTTGTGCGCCAAGCCAATGCCCGTGGGGTGAAAAAGCATTTTCTAATTATTTAGGTACAGATCAGCAAGTATGGTTACAGCACGATGCGACTGCTTTGGTGCAGGTCAAAGGTGCATTGTTCAGTGAAATTTTGATTGATCAGGGATTGAAAGATCAATTTTATAGTCAGCTCAATCCTGCATTATTTCAGCAAGCTTGCGATGCGGTTGGGCAAAAATTGAGTTTGCGGGAACATGCAGGCTATGATCATGGCTATTATTTCATTCAAAGCTTTATAGATCAGCATTTGCAATTCCATGCGGTACAATTGCAAGCGGACTAAGCCAAGTACTCAATTTTACGCATTGATTTTTAAACTTTTCTAGGCAAGTTGTTCACTTTTTATTAGAATGGTGAACACTTGCTTTTTTACCATTTGGAAAGATTGCTCATTTGGGTTTGAGTGTCTGGGTAAAATAACGACCGCACAATAAAATAAATAAGGCATCACATGCACAATTCAGAATGGGATTCACCACAACAAGCAATGCCATCTTCCCCCTTTTTTGCAGCGGAGCCTACGACGCCACCCGCACGGAATCCATTACTTGGACGGATTCATCATTTTCAGTTTCATGGTAGTGCCTCAGAGTATTTTGGTATTTGGATTGTCAATATTTTGTTGATGATTGTGACCTTTGGGCTGTATGCACCGTGGGCAAAAGTACGTCGTTTGCGCTACTTTTATGGCAATACCGAATTAATCAAACGTCGTTTTGATTTTACAGGCATCCCACATAAAATTTTATTGGGACGTTTAATTGCCATTGGAATTTATGTTGCGATCTCGGTGGTTTCCAATTATTCAGTCAAAGCCATGGTTATTGGCGTGGTAGTTTTATATTTGGCTGTGCCGTGGTTGATTCGAGCGACCATCCGTTTCAAGGCGCGAAATAGTAAATTTGGCAATGCGCGTTTTTATTTTTCAGGCAGTAACAAAGAAGCCTATTGGGTATTTTTAAAATGTATCGTGATTAATCTGTTTACATTGGGCTTATTTTTTCCTGTGTTGGTGTGGATGTATAAGCGTTATTGCCTGGACCATTTATATGCAGGACAGCTTAAATTTAAGCTGAAAGCAGATTGGCCAGCATATATGCGCGCGATGTATATACCTGTTCTCTTGTTTTTTGGCATTTTGCTTGCAGTCGGGATAATGTTGGCTTTGGCAGGACAGTTGAGTCGTAATCCTGCGCAGTTGGTTTGGTTATTTCTAGCGGTTTATCTGTTGGGGTTGTTTTTAATTTGGCCACTAATGTCGGCGCGAATTTTTATCACTACATGGAACAATACCAGTATCAGTCGTAGTGAATTTCAGACCGATTGTGGGCAGTGGCACTATACTTGGATTGTGGTGACCAATTGGATTGTGAAAGTCCTGAGTTTGGGTTTAATGACCCCATGGGCAGCTATTCGTTTATATCGTTATCAGGTTGAGTCTTTAAGTCTACATTTAAAAAATGATCCAGATTTGATGATCAATCAACTGCAAGCTGAACATAGCGCACTAGCAGAAGAAATCAGTGATATTTTTGATATTGATGTATCGCTGTAAGGTAGGAGATGAAGATGGCGGCACAGATCGTGGATGTGGTGTTTTATGATGGTGTGGTGTCTAAACCATGGGCAGCCAAAATCTCTCCTATAGATGCTCAGTCGGTACTCATCCGCTATGGTGAAAATTTACAGCAACAACGACGTTATCATTATCAAGACATGATGTTGGTGGGCGCACTAGGTAAAATCCAACCTGTCATTGAACTCAAAGATGATGCGCGTATTGAATTTTCCCAAGCTTTGCCTGAGTGGTTTCAACTGCGCAATAAACAGCTGCAGCATTCCATCTGGAAATTGGAACGCACGCCAAGTCTGATAGTATTTAGTCTGGTTTTTGTGTCGTTGATGGTATTTGTCACAGTGCAGTGGGGCATCCCAAGTGCATCAAAATACGTTGCCTTTCAATTGCCTGCGAACACCTTAAATCAAATTGGTGATGAAGCAGAGCGTTATATTTTAGATATGACAGCGCCAAGTCAATTGTCCGCAGTACGTCAGCAGAAAATTTTGGCAGATTATCGCGAGCTTATTGCAGGAGATACACCTGCCAAAGTGCTGTTTCGACAAGGTGATCGCTTAGGCGCGAATGCTCTGGCAATTCCGAATAACACCATTATTTTGACCGATGAATTGGTGGAATTGGCGGAGAATGATCAGGAAATCATTGGCGTGTTGGCACATGAACAAGGGCATTTGGTAGAACGACACAGCTTGCAACAGGCTTTATCGAGCTTAGGGTTTAGTATTATTTTGCTCGCGATTACAGGAGATGGTACAGATTTAGTTTCGACCTTGCCTGTGGCGCTCGTGGGGGCAAATTATTCACGTAATTTTGAATCTGAAGCAGATTATTATGCTTTAAATACGATGCATGCTCAGGGCATTCCAACCATTCATTTTGCCCATTTTCTGGAGCGTTTGGCAGAAGATGCAGGTGAAGACACCGCCAAAAGCCCTTTGGATTTTTTACAAAGCCATCCTGCAACACAAAAACGTATTCAAGCGGTTAAGGATTTTGAACAAACGCAGCGTTTAGCGCCTTAACATGAAACAGTTAGTACCGTTGCCAAACCGCGCTCAATTCTGTTTGTCCCATACGACTTAAATGATCAAGCACGACTTGTTCGAGGTAACTTAAATCTGTTTCAGTATTTTTTACCTGAATTTCAACTACAAGCTCATGTGTTTGGGGTATAAGTAGAATTGTGGCAGTTGGCATCATAATTTGGTATTGGGTTGCATTGTCTACAACGTCAAATTTATGTTTCCAGTGATTGAGTAGACGCTTGGCGATACGGCTTGCTTGCATTGTTTGAATATGGGCAGAACTGTTCATCATCTGTTGAAACCAGCATTTTGTTCAAATGAGTAAAGACCTTTAGCATAACAAAGCCAGACTGAAAGAACAGTGGAATGCTGCAACAGAGCGTTGCGCATATAGAATTATCAAATTGGATAATCCAACTGAATCATCGAACTAAATGATCCAATCGTAACAGAATCCACCACACCAAGCAGTCTTTGCTATAATGCGCCTCAATCCCAATTTTCAGCTAGGTTCTCCCATGTCCAAGCCTTATTTAATTGCGCCGTCTATTTTATCTGCAGATTTTGCTCGTCTAGGCGAAGAAGTGGAAAATGTACTTCAGGCAGGTGCCGATGTGGTGCATTTTGATGTGATGGATAATCACTATGTACCGAATTTAACTTTCGGTGCAGGTGTGTGTAAGGCATTGAAAAACTATGGTATTACTGCACCAATTGATGTGCATTTAATGGTGAAACCTGTAGACCGCATGATTGGTGATTTTCTGGAAGCGGGCGCAGATATTATCACGTTCCATCCTGAAGCTTCAGAGCATATTGATCGTTCATTGCAACTGATTAAATCGGGCGGGGCAAAAGCGGGTTTGGTATTTAACCCTGCTACACCGCTGCATTATTTAGATTATGTACTTGATAAAGTTGATCAGATTTTACTCATGAGTGTGAACCCAGGTTTTGGTGGGCAAAAATTCATTCCAATGACTTTAGAGAAATTACGTCAGGCACGTCAAATCATTGATGCTTCAGGTCGTGATATCCGTTTAGAAGTCGATGGTGGTGTGGGACCTGCCAATATTCGTAAAATTGCAGAAGCGGGCGCAGATATGTTTGTTGCAGGCTCAGCAATTTTTGGCAAGCCAGACTATAAAACGGTGATTGATGAAATGCGTGCTGAATTGGCAAAAGTTGGCGCAGTCGAAGTATAAATTTCTACAATCACAAGTGCTTATGCTGTGGATAACTTTGTAGATAACCGTATGGATATCTATGTTGATAACACTATGGATAAGCCGATTAATTTATAAACATTTGTACATCAATTGTTTATGACTTATACAAAATAAGTATAAAAAGGATTCAATCGAATCCTTTTTGTTTATTTTAAATACACTGAATTTATTGAGTATTTACTCAGTTAATTATAAAAATAAGTTGCTTAATATATAACTTGATTGTTTTAGTTGGCTTTTAAATCGCACGGATTCACTCTGTTTTTCAATGCAGAAGATATTGTGTATAAGTGGGGCTTGAATTATATTGAGTGCATTGTAGATTGTGGATTGTACTTGGCAAAAATGTTCAATTCTTGTGCAAGTTCAGGTCTGCATCTTTCATACTCAGGAATTTATTTAGTGCTGACTCAACCCTACAAACAAATGTGGTTTGTTGTCCTGATGGCATTTGTCATAGGGTGGAGTGGTATTGTTAGTGCTGCGGTAAAACCTGCACATGATTGGATGATGTCAAATCAGGCAGCAGGGTCTGAGATTCGACATTCTGCAACCGCAGCGAGTGAAATGACATCTTTACCAGATTGTCATACCACAGCTTTACAAACGCATCCTGAAACCAAGCAGCATATATCTGGGCATGATGCCAAGGCCAACCATCATCTCAGTCAGCACACATCCGCAACGGATACCGATTTAAATGCGGCAGATTGTTATGGCTCGGCTGATTTTTCTACTGCAAAGATGAATTGTCAGGACTGTGCGCAGTTGCATTGTCAAAGCTTAAACAGTGTGTTGAATGTGCAAGTCCCTGAACTGATTCAACCTGTAGCACTTTCATCTGTCAATATTCTGTTGCCTGCTTATCAAGCTCAACATTTACTTGGGCATTGGCAGCAAATTTTACGTCCACCCAAAGCTTAATCCTGAATTCAAAACACTTTTACGTTTTATTTTAAGGATTAAGTCATGTCTAAATTTTATCAGCCTGCGCTGTTTTTAACAGTCTGTGCATTGTGTTCGAGTTCTGCATTTGCTGCGGTCAAGGAATATCACCTGACCATTGCAGAACAAACGGTCAATATCACGGGAAAACCTGTTCAACGTATTACAGTCAATGGACAATTTCCCGCGCCTGCACTCGAATTTGAAGAAGGCGATGAGGCGGTAATTCACGTTAATAATCAATTAAAAAATCAGGACTCATCTATTCACTGGCATGGTTTATTGTTGCCCGGTTTGATGGATGGTGTGCCTGGATTTAATGGTTTTCAAGGGATTAAGCCACAAGGACATTTTGTTTATCAATTTAAAGTACGTCAAAGTGGTACCTATTGGTATCACGCACATTCCAAAGGTCAGGAACAAGATGGTCTATACGGCTCTTTGGTGATTCATCCTAAAGCCAAGCCAGCCGTAAACGCACATGAATACACAGATCGTGATTATGTGGTGATGCTGTCAGATTTTCATGAAAAATCTAGCAATAAAATTCAGAAAGATTTAAAAATTTCAGCCGAGTTTTATCAAAATCAGCGTGAAACCTTAGGTGATGTTTGGCGTCAAGTACAGCGTGATGGGCTAAAAGCCACATGGTCAGACCGCAAAATGTGGAATCAGATGCGCATGCTGAAAACCGACCTTTCCGATGTCACAGGCTATACTTTTTTAATGAATGGCAAGACACCTGAACAGAACTGGACAGGTGTATTTAAGCCAAATGAAAAAGTGCGTTTACGTTTTATCAATGCCTCTGCCATGTCGTTTTATGATGTGCGGATTCCAAACTTAAAAATGACAGTGGTCAGTGCCGATGGTCAGCCAGTCAAACCTGTTACTGTGGATGAATTTCGTATCGGCACTGCAGAAACCTACGATGTGATTGTTGAACCTCAAGCAGCGCATTATCAAATTGAAGCGGAATCAATAGACCGCTCAGGTTTTGCTGTGGGTAGCTTGCAGAGTGAACTTCATTCTGCAACATCAAATCTACAGCTCCCTGCAGCGCGCCCGCGTGCTTTACTCACCATGCAAGATATGGGGCATGCTACAGAGCATTCAGGCGATGATCATTCCAAGATGAACCATGCAACGATGTCTGAAATGGATCACTCAAAAATGAATCATGCAGCGATGTCTGAAATGGATCATTCCAAAATGAACCATGCAGCGATGTCGGATATGGATCATTCCAAGATGAACCATGCAGCGATGTCGGAAATGGATCATTCCAAGATGAACCATGCAGCAATGTCGGAGATGGATCATTCCAAGATGAATCATGCAGCGATGTCGGAAATGGATCATTCCAAGATGAACCATGTAGCGATGTCAGAAATGGATCATTCCAAGATGAATCGTGCGGTAATGTCGGAAATGGATCATTCCAAGATGAACCATGCAACAATGTCTGAAAATACGCATACACAACATGGCATGCCTTCAACAGAACACAAAAATGCGGTGGTATATGGATGGGCAAATGCTTCTACACCCGCGGGGCATAAAGCCTTGCACTATGAAGATTTGAAATCGCTGCAGCCACAAGCAGATACACGTGAACCAAGCAGTGAATTGGTCGTGCGTTTAGGCGGTACGATGGAGCGTTATATCTGGACAATCAACGGTAAGAAATTTAGTGATGCCACACCACTCAAGGTGAAATATGGTGAGCGTATTCGGATTAAATTTATCAATGACAGCATGATGGCACATCCAATGCATTTACATGGCATGTTTATGCAGTTGGAAAATGGTCAAACGGCAGCAGAAATGCCGAATAAACACACCTTAATTGTGCCGCCAGGTCAAACTGTAACTGCACTGCTTACTGCAGATGAATTAGGTGAATGGGCAATACATTGTCATTTGCTCTATCACATGAGCGCGGGAATGATGAATAAATTGATTGTAGCGCAGGTGAGTGAAAATGAACCGCTTTCAACCACAGCAATTCAAGCCACTCAAACCCCTTCAGCGACAGCGCAAAAAGGAGCAGCACATGCACAACATTAATCTTTTTGCGAAAACAGTTTTAAGTATTTCTGTCTGCTGCATCAGTACAGTTGGGCTAGCAGCGACAGAGGTGCATAGTGCACATGCCAGTTCAGCAGAGATTGCAACAATTGCAGCTCAGGCTGATACTCAATCGCATCAATCGCATCAATCGCATCAATCGCATCAATCGCATCAATCCGATTCGTCCGTGCAAGAGTCGCAGTCACACGATCATCGTAAAGAACATGGTGCGCAGGTGTACGCGGTGAGCACTTTAGATACGCAATGGCAAGTGAATGATCATGCCGAGGGAGTGCTCAAATCTAAATTACAAACTCGTATCGGAACTGATGAAAACAAGTTGTTTGTGAAAATTCATAGCGATAAGCAAGAGTCACAAGCGACTGAATATGATGCCAAGTTGTTATACAGTCGTATGATTTCAGATTTTTGGGATGTGCAAGCAGGTGTGCGTTATCGACACGAAGTGAATCAGCAAGAGCATCAAACAGACCGAGAAGATAAGTTTGACGCTGTGTTTGGCTTACATGGTTTAGCTCCATATTTTTTTGAAACCGATGCTTATTTTTATTTGGGTGAGGATCAATATGCGGCTTTGAGTTTGGAAACCACACGGGATCTGTTATTGACTCAGAAATTGATCGCACAGCCTTATTTAGATGTAGATGTTATTCTGCAGGATGATGCCAAATATGCGAAAAAAACAGGACTCAACCGCGCAGCTGTGGGTGTGGAAATGCGTTATGAAATCAGCAAGAACATCATGCCGTATATCAGTGCAGGTTATGAGTATACGAAAGGTGATCAACACACTGATTGGCAGTCTGCAACCGATTCCGAGCAGAGCGGCTTATATGCGATAGGCTTGCGTTTCAGGTTTTAATGATTAGGGGTATTTATCAATGATTAAGTCAATGGATCGTTGCTGCTTCTAAATAGAATAGATTGTCCCTAAATACATAGGCTTGGTTTATACTGAGCCTATTGTATTTTTGGGTGTGGCGTATGTCTTCATCAACTCAAGATCCTCAATCGAATCAAGATAAAAACTTAGAAAACCAAAATCTAAACAATACTGGCTGTGGTTGTGATACGCAAAAAAATGTAAACCAGCCTTGTGCAACTGCGCCTACACACTCCAAGTCATGTGGCGATACAGGCTGTGGTTCGTCTTGCGATACAGAAAAAAGCTGTGCTGATCAAAATAGCTGTACATCTGCAACGACTGCCAAGACAGATAAAGCAACAATTTTGGATTCGGAACTTTTGAGTCCGTGGGTGAGTGCATACCATATTCCTAAAATGGATTGTGGCGCAGAAGAACAAATGGTGCGGATTGCTTTGGCAGATCATAATGATATTGCAGCCTTGTCTTTTGATTCACCTGCACGACTTTTAAAGGTTTATCACAGCAACCAATCTGCCACAGAAATTACCCATAAATTAGAAGCATTGGGTTTGGGTGCTGTGTTGCAACAGACTGAAGCCAATACACAAACTGAACTGCCTGTATCTAACAGCGCTGCACAACAAAAAGTGCTATATGCCTTGCTTGGTATTAATGCCGCTATGTTTTTGGTGGAATTAATTGCAGGTTTAATTGCATCTTCGACTGGGTTAATTGCTGACTCCTTAGATATGTTTGCCGATGCCGCCGTGTATGGTTTGGCTTTATTTGTCGTGGGTCAATCCGCCAAGAAACAGCTCAAAGCTGCACATTTGTCTGGTTGGGTACAACTGGGTTTGGTTGCACTGGTTATCTTTGATGTCCTGCGCCGTTTCTTCTTAGGCAGTGAGCCTGAATCCATGTTGATGATGGTCATTGGTGCTGTGGCATTGCTGGCAAACGTCACCTGTTTATGGCTAATTTCAGGGCATAAAGATGGTGGAACCCACATGCAAGCCAGTTATATTTTTTCCGCCAATGATGTGATTGTGAATTTAGGTGTGATTATCGCGGGCGGTTTGGTGATGCTGACAGGGTCGAATTATCCAGACCTGATTATTGGCTTAGTTGTGGCCATGTTTGTATTGAATGGTGCGCGCAAAATTTTAAGTTTAAAATAGACGGATCATCGCTGCGCGGTGGCTTAAATTGCAACAGGAGGAACGACCTCCCTTGTTTGGGTTTTTAGAAATAGTCAAAGTGACTGAACACTCGACAAGAAAAATCTTCAGGACGGCCTGATTTCATGCTATTGAAGGAGGGCGTTATGGCCTGGATGATGTTGATATTGGCGGGTATTTTTGAAGTGGTTTGGGCATACTCCATGAAGTTGTCTGACGGCTTTAGTAAATTAACGCCCAGTATCGTGACTATCTTTTTTATGATTTTAAGTTTTGCGCTTTTGGCCTATGCCATGCGTACTTTGCCATTAGGCACGGCTTATACGATTTGGACAGGTATAGGCGCAGTCGGTTCATTTTTAGTCGGTATTTTTGTTTTAGGCGAACCTGCCAGTGCTATGCGTATGTTGGCTGCAGTTCTGATTATTTCAGGTTTGGTGCTTATGAAAATTTCATCCAGCTAACTTGGAATGCAGTCTTTTAGTGTGTACTCAATAACAGATCGGTTTGAGTTAAAAACAGGATGACCTGATACCCAACCTGCTTGAGGAGAAAAATAATGCAATTGGCATTTACTGAAATGGACACTCCTGTAGGCGTGCTTAAATTGGTGGCTCACGATCACGCATTGGTTGCGGTAATGTGGGATAACGAAGATCATAAACGGGTACGTTTAGCCAGTTTAGTTCGACAAGATGATCATCCAATTTTTCTCAAAACTCAGCAGCAACTCCAAGAGTATTTTGCAGGTCAGCGTCAGCAATTTGATGTGCCTCTTGATTTTGAAGGCACTGAATTTCAGAAGAAAGTCTGGCAGGCGTTATTAAGCATTCCTTTTGGGGAAACTCGTAGTTATAAGCAAATTGCCGAACAAGTTGGTAGTGAGAATGCGATGCGTGCCGTAGGGGCGGCAAATGGCAAAAATCCAATTTCGATTATTGCACCGTGTCATCGGGTGGTGGGTGCAAGTGGAAAATTGGTGGGCTTTGCAGGCGGGTTGGATAATAAAGCGATTTTGTTAAAGTTAGAATCTTCAACTTCAAAAGTTTAAATGACTGAGATTCAACAACAATTTTGATCAAAATAAAATAGAGCAGGGGAAATGTTAAAAACATTATTGTTGCAGTTTTGGTGGCTTATTCTGCTTGTTGCAGGTGTAGGGCTGATCAAAATTTTCAAACCTTTTCTAAAGGGAAAGGTGGGGGAACTCGCAGTAAGTACGCATGTGAAGTTGTATTTAGATGAACGTTATATCTTGTTGAATGATGTAACTTTGCCTGATGAGTTCGCAGGAACAACTCAAATAGATCATATTTTATTGAGTCCTTTTGGGGTTTTTGTGATTGAAACAAAAAACTATAAAGGCTGGATTTTTGGTGGAGAACGCCAAAAAGTATGGACACAAAAAATTTATAAAAAGACCTACAAGTTTCAAAATCCTGTCTATCAGAACTATAAGCATATAAAAGTTTTGGAATCAGTATTGAGCGATATTGTCGAGCCTGAATATCTGCATTCTGTGATTGTATTTATGCCAGACTGTGAGTTTAAGACCTCTTTGCCCAACAATGTTTTTAAAGGCAGTGCATGGGTTGAGTATGTCAAAGGTTTTCGGCAAGAAGTCATTTCACCGATGAAACTGAAACGTATTCAGCTGAGAATTGAAAAAGAACTACTTGATAAGTCTTGGAAAACCAATCGTCAACATGTCGAAAATTTGAAACAACGGCACGAACGTTAAAAAGTTGCAATGAAAAACCCTGATACAAGGTGATCAGGGTTTGAAGGAGTTGAACGATAAGCACTAAAACCTTTTCGGAATTTTCTGTCCGTTCGGTACAGGCGTTTCCGCATATTTAAGCACACCAAACAACCAAGTTTCAGCATGTTGTACCGCTTGTTTCAGTTGATCTCCCATTGCCAAGCGCCCTGCAATAAAGCTCGCCAATGAACAGCCTGAACCGTGATATTCACCTTCAAGCCGTGGACAGCGGGTTTCTGAAACCATTTCATTGTTAATATACAGTGCATTACGAATATGATCAGGGGTATCTTCATGCCCACCTTTGACCAAAACGGCCTGCGCGCCCATTGCAAATAATTTAGCTGTTGCGCGTTCTAAATCATCTTCACCCGTTAAGGCACGTAATTCCACAGTATTTGGCGTGATTAAAGTCGCCAGTGGAATCAACTCGACAAATGCCTGAACCAAAGTCGCTTGATTACCTAAAGAACCACCACTATTGGCAACCAAAACAGGGTCAAGCACATATAAATAATCAGGATGTGCACGTAAAAAATCTGCCAGCGCTGCAATATTGTCAGTGGTGCCCAACATGCCCGACTTTACAACTTTAATGGGCAAATCATTCACCACCGCATTGGCTTGCGCCAATAACAATTCTTTAGACGTTGCTTTAAAGCCAAATACTTGCTGAGAGTTTTGAATGGTCAGTGCTGTGCAGGCAATCGCTGCATGTGCACCGCTATTGCCAACGGCTTCAATATCAGCCTGTAAACCAGCGCCACCCGAAGGGTCTAAACCAGAAAAACATAGTACTGTTGGTCGCACACACATATCCTTAATTGCTTCTATTTACGTTAGTATAGGCAACTTTGGAGTAACACTCGATAGTCATTTAGGCACATAGGCTGACATTGTGATAAAGAACCTTTTAATTGATTTAGATGGCACGCTGACCGACCCGAAAGAGGGCATTACCGCTTCTGCGCGTTATGGTTTGGCTAAGGTTGGACATCCTATTGCAGATACGGAAAATATTGATTGGATTATCGGGCCGCCCTTAAAAGCCTCTTTGGCAAAATTACTTCATGTAGATGTGCATGACGTATTGGCAGAGCAAGCCTTAGCAGGCTATCGAGAGCGTTTTGCTGCAACAGGCTTATTTGAAAATCATGTCTTTGAAGATGTTGCTGCAACATTGGCAGATTTAAAACAGCAAGGCTATCGACTGTTTTTAGCAACAGCCAAACCTGAAATTTATGCACGCCAAATTTTAGATCACTTCGATTTATTGCAATATTTTGAATATCCCTACGGTAGCGAACTAAATGGTGAGCGTACCAATAAAGCGGATTTAATTGCCTATATTTTGCAGCAAGAACAATTGCAACCTGAACAATGTTTAATGATTGGAGATCGTGAACACGATATTTTAGGTGCACGAGCCAATGGAGTCGATTGTGTTGCAGTCGAATACGGCTATGGTTCGGCTCAGGAGTTAGACTTGGCTGCACCAAAACATAGAATTCAGTGTTTTGCGCAAATTTTGTCGGTGCTTGAACAGTTATCTGGATGAGCGAGATGCTTACATCTGTTTGCATTTCTAGCGCAGTGTTATTGCAAAGATCGTGCTTCAATATTTAATTTGAATATTTAATTTTAATATTGAAAGAGGGTATGTGATGAAGATATTTAGTCAATCTATTGCAGTAGTAGCGGTTTCAATACTGATGACTGCATGTGCCAATCATGCTGCTACATCCACAACACCTACTGCGCAGGTCGAAATGTACACATCATTGCAACATCGACAGTGTGAGCCAGATTCAGGTTTAACCCTTACGGAAATTGTTCAGCGTTTACAGCAAGCACAGATTCAGGTGAAGCGGGCCAGTGTAGGTTCAGATGGGCGGATGTATGCACAGGTCTGTGGTGGTGCAGATGGAAAAATTGCTATTGTCACGATTCCTCAATCTCAGCAGAAACAAGCAGCGGCATTGGGCTTTCAGCCTTACTCACAAATACGTTGAATTAAAGCATAAGTGCTGTTTTTAGTTGTCACCCATAAAAAAACCTCAGTTCTTTGCACTGAGGTTTTTTTACAACCGAATCAGGTTGAGATGTCAGGATACTTGGCGTTTCAAATTTTAGAACTGTGGTTTTACCACGACTAAAATTACAATCGCTAATAGCAGCACAGTCGGCATTTCATTGAAGAATCGCCAGAACTTGTGTGATTTATAATGCGCATTGCCAATCAGTTTTTGGCGGTAATAGCCACAAACCAAATGGTAAATCACCAATAAACCGACCAATGCTACTTTCAGGTAAAACCATAACGCATCGTGGTAATTGCGGGTCGCATCGCCCCAATCTACCAAAAAGTGTGCCGTGATGAGGGTGGCAATCATAGACGGCCACATAATCCCTCGGTACAACTTGCGCTCCATGATTTCAAAACGCTGATGGCTCAGTGTATCTTCACTCATGGCATGGTAAACATATAAACGTGGTAAGTAGAACAATGCAGCGAACCAGCAAACCACGGCAATAATATGTAATGCTTTTACCCATAAAAAAGCATCAGAAGGTGCATCCATCGACTATCCTATAGGAGATTATTCATCCCACTTCTTGAAAATAAGGCAGGCATTTACACCGCCAAAACCAAAACTGTTACTCATCACAGTATTCAATTTTGTGTCGCGTTTTTCAAGTACGATATCAAATGCTTTCGCGCCTTCATCAAGTTCAGTGACGTTGATGTTTGGTGCAATGAAGTCGTTTTGCATCATCAAGACAGAATAAATTGCTTCTTGAACGCCTGCAGCACCCAAGCTGTGACCAGTCATTGACTTCGTTGAGCTAAGAGCAGGCACTTTACCTTCACCAAACGCACGTTCCATGGCTTTCAATTCAGTCACGTCGCCTGCTGGAGTAGAAGTACCATGTGTGTTCACATAGTCAATTGCGTCTACACCGTGTTGTTTCGCTTCGTCTAAAGCCATCAAGATACAACGTGTTGCACCTTCACCGCTTGGTGCAACCATGTCTGCACCGTCAGAGTTTGCAGCATACGCAACCACTTCAGCTAAAATATTTGCACCACGTGCTTGTGCGTGTTCAAGTGATTCAAGAACCACGAAACCACCACCACCTGCAATGACGAAACCATCACGGTCTGCAGAGTACGGACGAGATGCTGTTTCTGGTGTGTCGTTGTATTTAGAACACAAAGCACCCATCGCATCAAACAATAAGCTTTGTGACCAGTGATCTTCTTCACCGCCACCTGCAAGCATTAAATCTTGTTTACCCAATTGAATTAGGTTGTAGGCATAACCAATTGCATCGGCAGAAGTTGCGCATGCACTGGTAATTGAGTGCGCGATACCTTGTAATTTGAACGCAACACCCAAGTTTGCCGTAATGGTGTTCGACATGTTACGTGGTACGAAGAACGGGCCAATTTTACGTGCGCCTTTTTCTTCAAGTAGCTCAATCATTTCTGCAACAGATGCAGTTGAGTTACCGCCTGAACCACCCGCGATACCGTAACGTGGGTTGCCTGCTAAATCTTCTTGCTTTAAGCCCGCATGTTCAATGGCATCTACTGCAGCGTTGTAAGCGTACATCGCACACACGCCCATAAAGCGTTTTAATTTACGGTCAATGTGGTTAAAGTTTTGTTCTGCTGCTGCACTTACGTGGCTTTTGAAATTAAGTTCAGCATAAGTTGGGTTGGAACGTGTCCCAGAAATACCGTTTTGTAAAGAATGAGTCACAGCTTCTAAAGTATTACCAATGCACGAGTTAATGCCCATGCCGGTGATTACAACACGTTTCATCTACAGATCCCTTTTATGGTGATAATGTTGAGCCGAACACCGTGACTGCCAAGCAATCGCTGATACGGTATGACTCATGTCTTACAATTGCGTTCATAATAGCAGAAAGAATTTTGAATTCTTATGGCAAATATGATGCCACTTTGCAGGGAAGATCAAACCGCAGCGAAGCGGTAAATGAGATGCAGGAAGCCAACCAAAAGATACACAATCATATTGAGATAAACTTAGACTACACCTAGTATCTACCCATAAATCATAGAAATTAAAATTGAGGAGTAAGAATGTCAGATTCCAAGAATAAACAATCAAGCGGATTCTTCTCGAATGCGATTGGGGTGGCTAAAAAGCTCAGCAGTACAGGCATCCATGTATTGCAGCAAGTTGCACCGGGTACTGTAGCGAAGGATGAGCACAGTGCAAAATCAGGGCAAATTATTGAAGGTCAGGCACGTAGTTTTAGTGCTTTTCAAGCGCGTCAGTATGACAATCCTCAACACATGCTCAGACAGCATGTGCCACAAGTTTCACGTCAGCTTTTAGGACGTCACTATAATCGCGTCAATCAGGTAGCGAGTTTTGTGTCGCCCGATTTTTCCGACAAAATTTCAGATTATTTATTTGATCAGCTGAATAGTTTTACCTCCAATATTAGCTCTGTTGATGATGTGCTTGATCAAGCAGGTGTGCGCGATTTAGAAGAATTGACTCAAGATGTAGATCGTTCTAAACGAATTAGTCAGGCACTTGCAGAACAAAATAAATGGATTGCATCACTGCAAGGCGCATTGACAGGTGCAACAGGAGTAATCGGTTCAACCATTGATGTGCCTGCATCTATTGTGATGTCTTTACGTACCATTTATCAGGTTGGGCGTGCCTACGGTTTTGAACTGAATAAAGACACTGAGCAAGAAATTGTTCAGTTTATTTTTAAACAAATTGATTTAGGCGTCATTGCAGAAAAGCAAGCAGTGTTGATGGGGCTAAAAACCTTATCTAATATGCTGCAAACTCATGATGTGCATCAATTACAAAATATGCTCGGTTCAAGCAATGATTATGAGGTATTAAAGAAATACTTCTTAAATGAGCAAGGTCAAGTCAAATGGCCGTGGTTGAATCATGTACCTAAGTTTTCCATGTTGAATAAACTCACGCCTGTAGCAACCGCATCGGTGAGTGCGGTATATAGCTGGAAATTAGTGGAAGATGTGCATCACAAGGCACAGCAAGTATTTTCCAATGCCCGTAGCTATTTAATTCAGCATAAAGACAGCAATTTATCTGCCATTCATGCGTATGAAAAATCGTTGGAATTGCTGGCACAGGCTGCGCCTAAACTCTTAGAGCAGTTGAAGGGCAATGAAGCCAAACATGCAGAGCAAGATGCATTAGTAGAGGGGCAAGAGAGAGCAGAATCTGCGCCGTCAGATGCTTTGCTGCAAACCGTATCAGACCATGAAAGTATCAGAACGGTAAAAGTGCAGAAAAAATCGAACAAAGTGGAAACAACTGCAGCACAACTCGATGAAAATATTCAGCAAGGTCTAGAAGAATTGGCAGATCAAATGCTAGAGCCACATGCTGAAGTTGCACCGCAAAAACCTGCTGTACCTGCAGAAGAAATTGATGAATATAGGCTGGAAGATGCTTTGGAGCCAGTGGAAGATTCAACTCAAGTGGCTGAAACTGTTTCGGAAAATCCAGTAACATCAAGCAAAGAAACTGCAAAGCAGGTTACAAAAAAGCCGAGAACTCGTACAAGTGCTCGCAAGCCAAAAGCTGAATAAAAACAAGTGATAAGTAGAAATTTGGTTGGTATTTTAACTGCCTATGAAATATTGACCATTTTTCTATCTTCGCTTACAATTGCATGCCCTCAAAAAGTAGTATGTTTTTGGGGCTTTTTATTAACGGGAGAATTGCCACATGGCAACAACAAATCAGTTGATCCGTAAGGGTCGTACGACTTTGGTTGAAAAATCAAAAGTTCCTGCGTTGAAGGCTTGTCCACAACGTCGTGGTGTTTGTACACGTGTTTACACAACTACACCTAAAAAACCTAACTCAGCAATGCGTAAAGTTTGCCGTGTTCGCTTAACTTCAGGTTTTGAAGTTTCTAGCTACATCGGTGGTGAAGGTCACAACCTACAAGAGCACAGTGTTGTTCTTATCCGTGGTGGTCGTGTTAAAGACTTACCAGGTGTACGTTACCATACCGTTCGTGGTTCTTTAGACTGTGCTGGCGTGAAAGATCGTAACCAGTCACGTTCTAAATACGGTGCTAAACGTCCTAAGAAATAATCTTCTAAAGATTAAACTCTTAGTTCGTAGATTAGTTCGTAGAACTGCAATCCTTTATCGTCTCGCTTGTCTGATTTCTGCATTTAATTTTGTGAAATTCAAGCGACGTGTAGTAAGGCCAGCGAAATGCACACGACACTTTGTGCTACGGCTGGATCACCCTGAAGTGTCATATTTATAGGTAGTTTAAAATGCCAAGACGTCGCGTAGTCGCTGCTCGTGAAATCCTTCCGGATCCTAAATTCAGCAGCCAAACAATCGCTAAATTCATGAACCACGTAATGCAAGATGGTAAAAAATCTATTGCTGAAAGTATCGTTTACGGTGCTTTAGACCGCGTTCAAGAAAAATCTAAAGTAGACCCAGTTGAATTTTTTGAAGCTACGCTTGAAAAAGTTCGTCCAATGGTCGAAGTAAAAGCACGCCGTGTTGGTGGTGCTACTTATCAAGTTCCTATGGAAGTACGCCCATCCCGTCGTACTGCTTTAGCGATGCGTTGGTTGGTAGATGCTGCTGCTAAGCGTTCTGAAAAAACTATGGCGTTACGTCTTGCTGGCGAGTTGCTTGATGCATCTGAAGGTAAAGGCGCAGCGATCAAAAAACGTGAAGATGTGCACCGTATGGCTGAAGCCAACAAAGCCTTCTCTCACTACCGTTTCTAAGCGGATAAAACAGGCCCTAATCAGGAGGGTGATGAATCGGTTGTCACTGAATTGTCATCAAATCGCTTTAAGTTGCTAGGCAGCTTAAAGCGTCCTGTTTTAAACAACAAAATTTAGGAATGCTAGAAATCATGGCACGTCAAACCCCAATTTCTCGTTACCGTAACATTGGTATCTCTGCGCACATCGATGCGGGTAAAACAACAACTTCAGAACGTATTTTGTTCTATACAGGTGAAAGTCACAAACTTGGTGAAACTCACGAAGGTTCAGCAACAACTGACTGGATGGAACAAGAGCAAGAACGTGGTATTACTATTACCTCAGCAGCTGTAACATGCTTCTGGAAAGGTATGGGTAACCAGTTTGACCAACACCGTATTAACGTAATTGACACCCCAGGACACGTTGACTTCACAATTGAAGTTGAGCGTTCTATGCGTGTTCTTGACGGTGCATGTATGGTTTACTGTGCTGTAGGTGGTGTACAACCTCAGTCTGAAACTGTATGGCGTCAAGCAAACAAATATAAAGTACCTCGTTTAGCGTTCGTGAACAAAATGGACCGTACAGGTGCAAACTTCTTCCGCGTTGTTGAACAAATGAAAACTCGCTTGGGTGCAAACCCAGTGCCTATCGTTGTTCCAGTGGGCGCAGAAGACACATTCACAGGTGTTGTTGACTTAATCGAAATGAAGTCAATCATCTGGGATGAAGCTTCACAAGGTATGAAATTTGAATATGGTGAGATTCCAGCTGACCTTCAAGCAACTGCTGAAGAATGGCGTACGAACATGGTTGAAGCTGCTGCAGAAGCATCAGAAGAACTCATGGACAAGTACCTAGAAAATGGCGAACTTTCTAAAGAAGAAATCGTTGCTGGTTTACGTCAACGTACATTAGCGGGTGAAATTCAACCTGCAATGTGTGGTTCTGCATTCAAAAACAAAGGTGTTCAACGTATGTTGGACGCAGTAATTGAATTCTTACCTGCACCAACTGACGTTGAAGCGATCAAAGGTATCTTAGACGACAAAGACGAAACTGAAGGTTCTCGTGAAGCGTCTGACGAAGCACCTTTCGCAGCGTTAGCGTTCAAAATCATGAACGACAAATTCGTTGGTAACTTAACGTTCGTACGTGTTTACTCTGGTGTTCTTAAAGCGGGTAGCCCGGTTTATAACCCAGTGAAAATGAAGCGTGAGCGTATTGGTCGTATCGTACAGATGCACGCAAATGACCGTCACGACATCGAAGAAATTCGTGCAGGTGACATCGCAGCGTGTGTAGGTCTTAAAGATACAACCACTGGTGATACATTATGTGACGAAAACCACGTAATTACACTAGAGCGTATGGAATTCCCAGAGCCAGTAATTGCATTGGCTGTTGAACCTAAAACTAAAGCTGACCAAGAAAAAATGTCAGTTGCTTTAGGTCGCTTGGCGAAAGAAGATCCATCATTCCGCGTTCGTACAGACGAAGAATCTGGTCAAACGATCATTGCGGGTATGGGCGAGCTTCACCTTGACATCATCGTTGACCGTATGAAGCGTGAATTCAACGTAGAAGCGAACATTGGTAAACCAATGGTTGCATACCGCGAAACGATCAAAAAGACGATTGAGCAAGAAGGTAAATTCGTACGTCAAACTGGTGGTAAAGGTAAATTCGGTCACGTATTCGTACGTTTAGAGCCGCTTGATCCTGAAGCTGGTAAAGACTACGAATTCGCTGAAGAAGTTGTAGGTGGTGTAGTACCTAAAGAATTCTTCGGTGCAGTAGACAAAGGTATCCAAGAACGTATGAAGAATGGTGTCTTGGCTGGTTACCCAGTTGTAGGCATTAAAGCGACATTATTCGACGGTTCTTACCACGATGTCGACTCTGACGAATTATCGTTCAAAATGGCGGGTTCTTACGCATTCCGTGACGGTTTCATGAAAGCAGATCCTGTTCTTCTTGAGCCAATCATGAAAGTTGAAGTAGAAACTCCAGAAGACTACATGGGCGATATCATGGGTGACTTAAACCGTCGTCGTGGTATGGTTCAAGGTATGGACGACTTACCTGGTGGTACTAAAGCAATTCGTGCAGAAGTTCCACTTGCAGAGATGTTTGGTTACGCAACACACATGCGTTCTATGTCTCAAGGTCGTGCGACTTACTCTATGGAATTTGCTAAATATGCTGAAACTCCACGTAACGTGGCAGATGGCATCATTGCTAAATTCCAGTCTGGTGGTAAAAAAGGTGACGACGAGTAATCTTTCGATTACTATAAGCGCAAACTAATTCATAGTTAAAAAACCTAATGCTCATGGAGTGATCCTCCATGAGTTGTTTTAAAAAGGAAGATCTCATGGCTAAGGCTAAGTTCGAACGTAATAAGCCACACGTTAACGTGGGCACAATCGGTCACGTTGACCATGGTAAAACAACTTTAACAGCTGCGATTGCTACAGTATGTGCACGTAAGTTTGGTGGTGAAGCGAAAGATTACGCTGCTATCGACTCTGCACCAGAAGAAAAAGCACGTGGTATTACAATTAATACTTCTCACGTAGAATACGATTCTCCAACTCGTCACTACGCGCACGTAGACTGCCCAGGCCACGCCGACTATGTTAAAAACATGATCACTGGTGCTGCTCAGATGGACGGTGCGATCCTTGTTTGTTCAGCGACTGATGGTCCAATGCCACAAACTCGTGAACACATCCTTCTTTCTCGTCAGGTAGGTGTACCTTATATCATCGTATTCTTAAACAAATGCGATATCGTAGACGACGAAGAGTTAATTGAATTAGTTGAAATGGAAGTTCGTGAACTTCTTTCTACTTACGACTTCCCAGGCGACGACACTCCAGTAATCCGTGGTTCAGCACTTGCTGCACTTAACGGTGAATCAGGTCAATATGGTGAAGATGCTGTAGTTGCTCTTGTTGAAGCGCTTGATACTTACATCCCAGAGCCAGTACGTGCAATCGACCAAGCATTCTTAATGCCAATCGAAGACGTATTCTCTATTTCTGGTCGTGGTACAGTAGTAACTGGCCGTGTAGAAACTGGTATCGTGAAAGTAGGCGAAGAAGTTGAAATCGTTGGTATCAAAGACACAGTTAAAACAACTGTAACTGGCGTAGAAATGTTCCGTAAACTTCTTGACGAAGGTCGTGCGGGCGAGAACTGTGGTGTTCTTTTACGTGGTACTAAGCGTGAAGACGTACAACGTGGTCAAGTACTTGCTAAGCCAGGTACAATCAAGCCACACACTAAATTCGATGCGGAAGTATACGTACTTTCTAAAGAAGAGGGTGGTCGTCACACTCCATTCCTTAACGGTTACCGTCCACAATTCTATTTCCGTACAACTGACGTAACTGGTGCAATCCAGTTGAAAGAAGGCGTTGAAATGGTAATGCCAGGTGACAACGTTGAAATGTCAGTAGAATTAATCCACCCAATCGCAATGGACCCAGGTCTACGTTTTGCGATCCGTGAAGGTGGTCGTACTGTAGGTGCTGGTGTTGTTGCTAAAGTAACAGCATAATCACTTTATAGTGTGAAAAAGCGCTCCATTTGGGGCGCTTTTTTTATGGCTGTATTTTGTGTGCTAGTTTCCAGGTGGATGAAAGCTTGTCCTACTGTATTGATGGATGAAATAGCTGTTCTTTAAACCTTGAATCAATCTAAAACCATTTTATGAACATTCTTTTGCTGCGGTTTAGTTGCCTTTTTTTCTCTTACATCATAAAAATAATTTTGCTGTCTAATTATTCTTGCTCTTACGTCATAAAAAATCATCGTCTATTTTTTTACTCTTGCGTCGTAAAAATAATTTCATTGTCTATTTTTTACTCTTGCGTCACAAAAAATAATTTCACTTATCATTATTTTTTATTCCTCATGTCCTGAACTGACAACTCACTGTCCTTAACTGCACTTAAATACCGCACAGAAAACCGTAATATGAACTCATACCGAAAAATAAAAAATATAGCGGGTTACAGGAAATGAATGACTTCATTGTTGTAACCTCAGGAGTGAGCAACATGAATGCTAAAGTGAGTATTAGTGAACGTGCAGGGGCGAGTTTTCCTGTCCGTCGAATGAATTTCAACTTTGATGCTGTACCTGAATATTGGATGAATGGTAATGCAGGTCTAACGCATTTTATGACTGCATTATCTGCGTTATTTCCCGCAGGTGAGAAGTTCTTTATAGACAGTGTGCGTGCTGTGCGTTATCACCCAATGCTGAAAGACAATGCAGATTTACAGAAAGAAATCAGTGCATTTATTGGACAAGAAGCCATGCACACGCATGAGCATGTCGGTTTTAATGCCTCTGCACAGAAATTTGGGCATGATGTTGATACTTTGGATTGTTATACAGATACTGTGATTCAAACTACACGCAAATTTATGGCAAAGTTGGCTAAACCGATTGGCATTACACAGAAAATGGTAGATTTAACTGCGACCACTGCGCTAGAACATTTCACAGCTACGATTGCCTCACAATTATTGACCAATTCACATATTCAAGAATTGATGACCGATGACACCATGAAAACTATGTGGTTGTGGCATGCGATTGAAGAAAACGAACATAAAGCTGTTGCGTATGATGTATTTGAAGGTGTGTTTGGCAAAGGTCTGAAAGCCTATGCACTACGTACAAGTTCTTTGGTTATTTCGATGCTGACTTTATTTTTTGTACAAAACTATTTTTTGTGGCGTTTACTAAAACAAGACAAGCAGTTGAATTTGGAAAATTTACGCATGATTTATCGTTATGCCTATAGTCCATCTAAAGGGATTATTACAGGCATGGGCAAAGAAATGTTGTTCTATTTCAAACCGAATTTTCATCCTAACGATTTTGATACCACAACATTATTAAATACTTGGAAAGCTAAATTAGGCTTTTAAACTTTTCCTTTTGGTCAGGCAACGTAAGTTGCCTTTTTTTTTGCTCGATTTTTTTGTCGTGAAATCTATAATGCCTACATCTTAGAACAGCACAAGATCATTTCTTATGATTCGTTTAATGCAAGCCCATGATGTCGCCGATGTGGTTGCGATTGAAAATTTGGTACAAAGTCATCCGTGGAGTGCCAAACAATTTGCCGAAGCGGTAGAGAGTTATCACAGTACCGTGATTGAACATGCAGGGAGAGTGGTGGGTTTTTGTATTTTGCAACCTGTGTTGGATGAAGCAAATTTGTTGTTGATGGCGGTGCATCCAAGTCAGCAAGGCAAAGGTTTAGGTTATCAACTGCTAGAACATTCTATTGCAGGTTTGAAAAACCAACCTGTGCAGATTTTTTTAGAAGTACGTGAAAGTAATTTAGCTGCGATAGCCCTGTATGAAAAGTCAGGTTTTCATCAAATTGATTTACGTAAAAATTATTATCCTAAAACGGATGGCACACGGGAGCATGCCATTATTATGGTGAAATCTTGTAGCGATGATTTTGCCAGTTTGTTTAAGTGAATCTGATCGATGCAAAAATCAGTATTGCATCATTACATTTTTATTTGATGATGGAGTTATTCCAGCCTAAGGGCAGCGTGGTCATTAAGGAGTTTCCCAATTGCTGCACCTCATCGGTATTTAGGCTGCGGTTAATGCGTCGCCATTGACCATCAAGCAGTAGCTCAAGGGGCACATATTGCGATTTATAGTTCATTTTATTGGAATGTGGTACCCAATAACCTAAGTAAACATATTGCAGTCCCAAATGCTGTGCCTGTTCAATTTGTTTTAATACAGCAAATGTTCCGAGTGAGCGACGACTTTCGTCTGGGTCAAAAAAGGTATAGACCGCAGAAATACCATCATCTAAATAATCACAGGTCGATACTGCAATTAAGCGATCATCTTGCCAAACCTCTAAAAAGAAGCTGCTGGTACAACTGTGGATTAGGAATTTTTCAAATTGGTCACGGCTGGCAGGGAACATATCGCCATCGGCATGTCGTTCATTGATATAGCGTTCATACAGCGCATAATGCAAATCACCTGCATCTTGTGGCTTGGTGATTTTGATCTGTAAATCGTGATTGCGTTTCCAAGCTTTCTTTTGCGTGCTGTTCATTTTAAATTCAGCGACAGGAATACGTGAAGAAAGGCATTGGCGGCACAAATGGCATTCAGGACGATAGACAAAATCGCCACTGCGACGAAAACCGACCCGAGAGAGTTCAGACAAAGTCAGCACATCAATTTTATGTGCAGGATCTAAAAAAACCATCCGCGCAGATTTTTCAGGTAAATAGCTGCAATCATGCGGCGGAGTAATGTAATACTGCAAATCATTTAGCAGGGATTTTGGGTGATATGAATTCATTGTCAAGATCCCTCTCTGTTATTGTCATTCAAGTAGGCGCGCATACTGCGCTATTGTTTTACTTGAAAATACACTGTCCTGATATTTTTTCCAATTGATTGCAGGTTGTTTTACAACATCTTGTAACGATTTAAGATAGTCTTGGCGAGAAAGTGTACATGCGCCCAGACTAATTAAATGATCATTGACCAATTGACAGTCAATCCAAGGCAATTGTTGTTCTTGTCCGAGCAGCATCAAACTATAAAATGCCATTTTAGATACATCAGTGCGATGGCTAAACATGGACTCGCCAAAACAGCCCTTGCCAATGCTGCCCCCATACAAACCGCCGACCAAAAGATCTTGCTCCCAAACTTCGACACTGTAGCCATAACCTGCTGCAAAAAGCTGACAATACCCTTGAATGATCTCTTCAGAAATCCAAGTTTCATTGGCGTAGCTACGGGGCAAGGCACAATTGCGAATCACCTGTTCAAAGGCGTGATTGACAGTAATGCGATAATCCATTTTTCTCATGTTACGGATTAAAGATTTACTGGGCTGATAATATTGCGGAATAATCACACAACGCGGTTCAGGACTCCACCAGCAAATAGGATCACCTTCTGAAAACCATGGAAATAAGCCATGTGTATAGGCTTCATAGAGCGTAGAAGGGGAGAGGTCTGCACCTACACAAATCAAGCCTTCACCCTCAGGATCGACTTCAATGGGATCGGGGAAAATGAATTGTGAAGCCGGGAGCGTGTGCATATCAATTGCCGTATGAAGTTTTACGATGAACTTGATTTCATCATACCTAAAAATGCCGTGATAAAAAAACCGCTCAAGGAGAGCGGTCTTTAAACTTGGTCACTAAATTATTCACCAAGTGCATCTAAATATTTTTCTGCATCCAAAGCTGCCATACAACCTGAACCTGCAGAAGTAATCGCTTGGCGATAAATTGAATCGGCCACATCACCTGCAGCAAATACGCCAGCCACAGAAGTTTGAGTCGCATTGCCTGAAGTGCCGCTTTGTACTTGGATATAACCATCACGCAAGTTCAATTGACCTTCGAACATGCCTGTATTCGGTTTGTGACCAATCGCAATGAATAAGCCAGACACATCAACAATTTGAGTAGAGCCATCAGTGGTTGATTTTAAACGTACTGAAGTTACGCCTGTGTTGTCGCCCAAGACTTCATCAACTTGGTTATTCCAAAGAATACTGATTTTGCCTTCTTTTTCTTTGGCAAATAAATGATCTTGCAAGATTTTTTCAGAGCGAAGTGAATCACGACGATGCACCAATGTCACGTGTGATGCAATGTTAGACAGGTATAATGCTTCTTCAACAGCCGTGTTACCACCACCAACGACCATCACTTTTTGGTTTTTGTAGAAGAAACCATCACAGGTAGCACAAGCACTTACGCCTTGACCCATAAATGCTGCTTCAGATTCTAAACCTAAATATTGTGCAGTCGCACCTGTGCAAATGATTAAAGCATCACAGGTAAATTCTTCCATATCACCTTTCAGTACAAATGGGCGCACATTCAGGTTTACTTCATTGATATGGTCATACACGATTTCTGTGCCAAAGCGTTCCGCATGAGCTTGCATACGTTCCATTAACGCTGGGCCTGTTAAACCTTCAGGTTCACCTGGCCAGTTATCAACTTCCGTAGTTGTGGTGAGTTGACCACCCAATTGTAAGCCTGCAATTAAAGTCGGTTTTAAGTTGGCACGTGCAGCATATACTGCAGCACTATAACCTGCAGGGCCTGAACCTAAAATAATTAAACGTGAGTGACGAGCGCTCATGCACAGCATCCTTTTTTTATTTAGAAATTTATGGAATTATACGTGAAACAGGATGAGTTTGCTGTGTGATTAAAGTTGATATTACTGATCATGTAAATCGATTTGAGCTATATAGAAAAAGTTAACAACACACTTCAATAATCTTGCATCTTTTTCTAGGCAACACATGCATAATAGAAGGTCTGTTATAATTTATAGCTTGCTGTGTGGTGAAGCTTGCATCGTGAAATGCAACTTAAATGACACAGCTAAATGAAATACAGACGCTCCGAATCAGGTGGCTTTTTAAGACCATCGAACAAACAAAAAACATTGATGAAGAATTGGCGACAGGACAATATATGACTGCGGTGTCGGGTGCTTATGCACATCGCTTAATAGCGACATTATTTTTGGTCTCTTTTGGAATATATCTGTTCCTTGCAACGGTGACCTATACTCCATTTGACCCAGGTTGGATGCACATTTCCAGTGACACCCAACAGGTTTCAAATGCGAGTGGAATCGCAGGTGCGTGGATTGCCGATTTACTGTTTGGCTTTTTAGGTTGGGCGAGTCTGCTTCTTCCTGCTTATTTTTTTATTGAAGCCTTACAAGTCTGGTGGCCACGTAGTTTTTTAAACCGACCATTTCGTTATGCTGCACAATTCTTCATTTTATTGGCAACAGCAAGTTTGCTGTATTTATTTTGGCAAGTACCTGCCGATACGTTAGACAATGCCTCAGGCGGCATCATTGGTTTTGAACTTGGGAAAAGTTTATCGCAAATTTTAACCATTTATGGAGCAACACTTTTTTTAGTCGTCTTTTGGATTTTCTTATTTACCCTCGCATTTGGGGTGAAGTGGAACAGAACGTGGGCAACTTTAAAAGCTACACCTGCTTATCTGCAAGATTTGTTCTATCGCAATGTACCTGAAGCAGAATCTGACTTTGACCGTTCTACACCACAGGTGAAAAAGACCGTTGTCGCTGCTGCACCTGTGGTTGCTGTTGAAGTGGCATCAACTGATTTAGAAGCAGCAAGTGAACCCGTGGTTGCACAGGCGAAAGAAGCTGAAACAACTGCGCCACATCCTGCGGCAGAGCGTATGTTTAATCACATGCAGCAACGTGAAGAAGAAGAGCAACAGGCGCAGCAACAGCTATTGGTGCAAGATGAAATTGATGATGTTGAGTTAGAAAAAACCATCGAAAAGGCGCATCGCTTAGAACAAGACAGCCAGCGTATTGTTGCGACAGGCGAAGTGTGGCGTGCTTTACAAGAAAATACCGACAGTCAGCATAACCAAGACATTCATGCATTATTACGTGCTTCTGAAGAACCAGAGCCACATCTACAATCGAATCCTTTTGATGAAGTGCGTCCTGCATCTACGGCATCTCAAGCCACTGCAAAATCTTCGTTAGATTGGGATGATGATCAAATTTTTGATGAATTGCTCGCAGCAGTTCCGCAAGGCAAAGCTGCAAGTGATTTACACAGCCCATTCCAAAACAGCGGGGCAATGGATACTTTAGATGAGTCTGTGACCCAGCAAGAAACAGTGCATCCGCACTCGAATCCTACGGCTCACAATTTTAACGATGATCTCAGCAGATTTGAGTCAGATTTTAACCCGCCATCGTCAAGTGCTTCGAATACGCAAAATCATGCTGTACGCCAAGAGCGCCATTTGCAGCATGATTTAGACAGTTTAGATGACTTGTTGGTGGATGATCTTTTGGGTGATGAGTTACAGCAAGATGCATTTCAAGATCAAGCGCCTGTAGCGCGTAGTACCAGTAGCTATGCACAAAGTTCTGCTTTTGTTCAGGCACCTATTCAGACGGCAGCCACTGCCGCAGTGATGGCAAACGCAGCGACTGCTACACAGGCTGAACAAGCAGAAAAAGTGGCGTTATCCAAAGAAGCATTTATCGAAGCTTGGCAGGAAACCGCAGGCAAACCACTAGACGAAGATGACTTTGATTTTGATGCGCCGCTGACCGATGCACATGGTCGTCCGATGTCACGCGCCATGCAGGTTGCAGAAAAACGTCGTGATTTATCGCCATTACCGGGTTTGGATTTGCTTGATAAAGTCGATCCAAACAAAAAAGTGAACTTCACCGCAGAACAATTATCGCGCTTGTCGGAATTGCTGGAAATTAAATTACAGGAATTTAATGTCAAAGCCAAAGTGGTTGAAGCACAGCCTGGTCCTGTCGTGACCCGTTTTGAGCTGGATTTGGCACCTGGGGTCAAAGCTTCAAAAGTAACCAATATTTCTCGTGACTTGGCGCGTTCAATGTCGATGGCATCGGTACGTGTGGTCGAAGTGATTCCGGGCAAACCGTATATTGGCATTGAAGTACCGAATAGTTCACGTGAAATGGTACGTTTGATTGAGTTATTACAAACGCCTGCTTTTGAAGATCCAAACGGCATTTTATCTATGGCGATGGGGAAAGACATTTCAGGCAATCCTGTGATTACTGAATTGGGCAAAGCACCACACATGCTCGTAGCAGGGACAACGGGTTCAGGTAAATCAGTAGCAGTGAACTCGATGATTTTGTCGATGTTGCTGAAATACAAGCCTGATCAATTACGCTTAATTTTGATTGACCCGAAACAATTGGAACTCGCCAACTATAACGATATTCCACACTTATTGACGCCTGTAGTGACTGATATGAAAGATGCCGTCAGCGCTTTAAATTGGTGTGTCAATGAAATGGAACGTCGTTATAAGCTAATGTCTTTCCTGAAAATTCGTAAATTAAGCGACTATAATCGTAAGGTTGAAGAATCTATTGCCAATGGTGAAGATTTAATTGATCCAACTTGGAAGCCGGGAGATTCAGCAACGCAAGAACGTGCACCGCGTTTAACACCATTGCCATCTATTGTGATTGTGGCAGATGAGTTTGCCGACATGATCATGCAAGTGGGCAAGAAAGCGGAAGAAATGATTACCCGTTTGGCACAAAAATCACGTGCAGCAGGGATTCACTTACTCTTAGCAACTCAGCGTCCATCGGTGGATGTGATCACAGGTCTAATTAAAGCCAACATTCCAACCCGTGTAGCTTTGCGTGTGAACTCGAAAATTGACTCACGTACTATCTTGGATGCGGGCGGTGCAGAAGACCTGCTTGGTCATGGTGATATGCTATTTTTAGGGCCGGGTAAAATTGAGCCAGAACGTGTGCATGGCGCATTTATTTCGGATGATGAAGTCAACCGTATTTGTGATGCGTGGCGTGAGCGTGGCGATCCTGACTATGTCGATGAAATCTTGACGCCATTTGATGAAGAACCATCTTCACGTGGTTTTGAAGATGGTGAAGGCAGTCCAGACCGTGATGTGTTGTATGATCAGTGTGTAGCATTTGTTTTGGAAACACGTAAAGTGTCGACCTCATCTTTACAGCGCAAATTTAGCTTGGGCTATAACCGTGCGGCACGTATTGTCGATCAGATGCAAGAGCAAGGCATTGTGAGCGAGCAAGGAGCAAATGGGAAACGTGAAATTTTAGTGTAAAGCTTTCACTTTCTGTTTGATTTTGAATCAAGTAGTGCTATAAAAAAATCCCGCAATTCAATTGCGGGATTTTTTCTTTTTACACTCAATCTTTTTGGCTGAATTTAGCCAGAGATTGTGTTTAAACAGTTTAAGCAAACTTGGCTAAAACTGCTAAAAAACCATCTTTTTGACGTGGAAATTCAGCAATCACATCGTGAATACGCTGACCTTCAGGATTAGTGGCATTGACATCGCGACCATCGGCAACAAATTGTGTCAATAGACGTTCATAGTCGCTTGGACGCATGTGTTTAAATGCGTGATAGAGTACGTGAAAATCTGCATTCACACCTGCAGGTGGAAGTTGATTCAAATAGGCAAATACACGTTCATCCGACCATGCTTCGTTAAAGGTCGCAGGTTGAGATAATGCCATGGCAATCTCCTTTATATTCTTTTGAAAAAAATAGGGCAAAATAACTAGTGTTATTTTGCCCTGATTCAATTTGCTTGACTAATCAGTATTCAGATTATCGCTCTTCAGGCAAATTGATATTCATTTCCAACATTTCAATATTGGCTTCTGAACGCACAGACATTTGAATATGTTGTTCATCGACACCACGCACGTAGCGATTTACCACTTGCATGATTTCTTTTTTCATCTGATCAATTTTTTCTTGGCTTAAGCGTTTACCAAGACCTTGTTCAGAAGCAACAATCACTTTTAAGCGATCTTTTGCTGTTTGTGCGCTAGATGGCTTATCTTCACCGCTAAATAATTTGCTCCAAAATCCTGCCATGTCTACGCTCCAAATAATCGTGCTAACCAGCCCTTAGGTTTCGCTTCAATATGGCGAAACGGACGTTCTTCACCTAAGAATCGTGCAACCAAGTCATCATAAGCCTGACCTGCAGCAGCATCGCTATACAGAATGACAGGTTTACCTTCGTTTGATGCTTGAAGTACGCTCTTACATTCAGGAATTACGCCTAAAGTAGGTACACGTAAAATATCTTTAGAAATGTCATCAATCGTCAGCATTTCTTGTTTATCGGCACGTTCTGGGTTGTAACGTGTAATACACAGGTGCTTACGGATACGACCTTCGTTTTGTTCTACTTTTTTAGTTTTGCTGTCTAGCATACCAATAATACGGTCAGAGTCACGTACTGAAGAAATTTCAGGGTTAGTCACAATAATCGCTTCATCGGCATGATACATTGCAAGAATGGCACCGCGCTCAATCCCTGCAGGTGAGTCGCAAATAATGTAATCAAACTCTTGTGCCAACTCATCCATAATACGTGCCACACCTTCATCGGTCAGGGCATCTTTATCACGGGTTTGTGAAGCTGGAAGAATATAAAGGTTTTCGATATCTTTATCGCGAATTAATGCTTGTTGTAAACGCGCTTCATTATTTAATACATTCACAAAATCATAAACAACGCGACGTTCACAACCCATAATTAAGTCAAGGTTACGTAAACCCACGTCAAAATCGATAACAACAGTTTTGTGACCACGTAGGGCTAAACCTGTTGCAAAAGATGCACTTGTAGTGGTTTTACCTACGCCACCTTTGCCTGATGTTACGACAACAATTTTCGCCACCGAATCCACTCCTGTTATGGTTTAAATTCCCCTATATTTTTTCGGGGATTTTTGGTGATTATTTATACATTAAAATTGTAGAGCTTCAAATACAAGCTCTTGGTTATCATTTAAGTAAATATGCACAGGTTTTTTAGTCACATGCTGAGGAATATCGTCCGCCACGCAATACGTGCCTGCAATAGATACCAATTCTGCTTCTAGGGAATGACAGAAAATTCGTGCCGCAATATTCCCGCCCGCGCCGGCAATGACTCTACCACGTACACTACCATAAATATGTATATTTCCTGAAGCAATCACTTCAGAACCGCTGTTGATGCCTGCGGTTAAAATAATGTCGCCCTGATGTTGTACCAAGCATTGACCTGTACGCAAAATTTCATCGTGATAAGACGTAATATGCGCTACAGCAGGTGCAGTTTCAGCAACTTGATTTTCCGTCTGTTGCTGTTCTGCCGCAGGTTCAGGTTTTACTTCAACCACTTGTTCTTTGGTGGCTTTCACTTCCTGCAATGGACGGTCTTGCGGGATGACAGGGAACTGAATAGCACGTGCCTGATCTGCCATAATGCCTTCAGTCACAGCAATTGGCTGTGCTTCTAGGCTAATTAGCAATTGAATTAGCGCAATCAATTCTTGTTCGACTGAACTTTCAATGACCACCAAAACCCCTGGTGGAAATGATTTTTGCAACATTGGGCTTAGTTGCTGGCGGATCGCATCATGATCATTGGTGTCTAAGCTAATGCGAATCGCATTGACCAATCTGCCTTTTATCCGTATGTCAGCCATAATAATTCCTTAACACTTCTAACTTTGCTGGTTGTTGAAGTCATCTTATAAATAGAGCAAATCCTAGAACAAATTGGGTGAATTCTCTAGTTCAGTTACTAAAAATATTTCACATTGTTTTAGCTAAAATTATCGAAAGACCTTTATGAAATATCGTGTTGTTGTCCTTCATTTAAAATTTGTTGCCATTGTTTAACTTTTACTTGTTTGCGAATTGCTTCTAAACTTTCAAATATCGCTGATTCCACTAATTTATCAATATGCTGATTATGTTCAATCTCAATCTGACTAATTTTTTCAGCAATCATTTGATAAGTTGGATTTTGTACTTGTTGATGCTGCTGTGCAAAAGGTTCAATTAAACCTTGGGTGATATTTTCGCCCAATCGTTGTCCGATACTTTGAATTTGCTGTTCAATACGTCCACCGACCAATGGAATCAGGCGCAGCAATTGCGTCAGTTCAGGCGTATCTTCAATGGCTTGATTCACCACCAACCCGACATTTTTCGCAATCATGTGACGCTGCATTTGTAATTCTTTGCCTAAGGATTCCTGCAAAATATCGGCTAGGGCAATCGCGAGTAATTGACGATGATGCTCGACCAAATCATCAATAAATTGTTTGTGAGTGGTACTGGTGGTCAATTCACGTTGCACACCATTAAGTACCGTGAGCACCACACGGCTACTCAGTTCTTCCATTAGCAAGTTGTAGTAAAAGTTGCCGCGTTTATACCAACTGTCTGGAATGACTTTATAGCCATGGCTATGCAGGTTGTAACCAATCGCGATGGCACGTAATAAACGTAAAAAACGCAATTGCGGAATAATTGCAAGAATTTCATACCAGTGAATAAACGGGAAAAACCACCAACGCTGATGATGTTTGAAAATAATTGCAATACCCCAACGCACGCCCAACTCTACAATTAAAAACGTGGTAAACCAGCCTTCGGTAATCACCACCCAAGGGCGCAATTCTGTTCGATAAAACTGTAAAATTTCAGGTAGACGAATAAAATCGAACAACCATTCGCCAAAATCACTCATTAAAATGGCATTGGCACTTAAACAGAACAAGTTAAAGATGATTAAACCCATCAAAAACAAGTCATAAGCCAAGGCAATTTTCCATCCCCATGAATCTTTACGCAGGGGATGAAAAGAGGATTTGATGACAGGTTCTTCAGACTTTTTCATGGCGTACCTGAATGGTTATGCAGTCGGAGCTGCAAGTTTTTGTTGCATGCTTTCAATCAATTGATCTTTTTCCAGCCACAGTTCATGCACCCATTGCTGAAAACGCTCACGATATTCAGCATCATCTTCGTAATTGCCGCCCAACACCCAATCTGGAATATTAATTTTGCGTAAATTCACCGCAATGCGCGGCACCTCACCTAACCAAAACTCGCTATAGCCTGGCACGCCATCTGGGTACACAATGGTCATATCTACCAAGGCATCAATTTGATCACCCAAAATATTCAATGCCAAAGCTAAACCACCAGCTTTTGGCTTTAATAAATGTTGATAAGGCGATTGTTGTTGATCATGTTTTTCTTGGGTAAAGCGTGTGCCTTCTAAATAATTCAGCAGGGTAAAGGGCTGACTTAATAACTGTTGGCAGGCTTTACGCGCTTCTTCCATATCGCGGTCTTTCAGCTCAGGTTTTTTGGCAATTTGTGCTTTGCTGTGACGCTTCATCATTGGGAAGCCTAAAATTTTAAAGGCTTGTCCTACAAAGGGAATAAAGATCAGTTCCCACTTGGTAAAAAAGCGGGTCAATGGCATACGGGTTAAGCCAAAATACTGATTTACTGTGGTATCGACCCAACTTTGATGGTTACAGGTCATGAGATAACGACCTTGCATGCTCAGTTGCAAATCTTCATCAATGCTGATATCCCATTGGGTATTGGGTAATACATGATCAATCAGCCAGTTGTTTACACTGAGCCAACTGTTGGTAATTTGAATATTGGTTTCATCGACCTTACGTGACTGCTTTAACAGTTTGGTTAAGCCCAAAGCCAACACAGGAGGGCCGTGAAAAAATGTACTGCCAGTGATGACTGTACCCACGGTGAGACCTTTTGTGATTTTTTTTAATAAAGGGTGTTTCTTTGCTTGCGATGACATATAAATCAATCCTGAAGATAAATCGTCCAATGCGTCACGTGTTTGTAGATGACTCCAATATAAATGTTGTTTTTAAAATAAAAAAGTGTTGAAGTGAAAGTGTGTAGAAATTGTGATGAAGTTATACCAAGATTTGTACATGATCATGTATATTTGTAAGTAAAAGTTTTTTTATTAACAAAAAATCAATGTTCTAAGTATATTTTTTCATTCAATATTCAGCATATACAACAAAACACAAGTAAGGAGGCATGCCATGCGTGCATTAGCAATTTCGGCAGCAGTCGTAGGGGCAATGGTTTTAACTGGTTGTCAAACGACTGGTAACAACCTTGGTGGTATGGAATATGACAAAACTGCGTTAGGCACAGTAATTGGTGCTGCTGCAGGTTATGGGGTCTCTAAAAGTAACGCAAATACAAGTGCACAAAACAACCGTGCTGCAGCAATTGGTGCTGTAGTGGGTGCTGCTGCGGGTGTTTATCTTGACAATAAAGAAAAACAACTTCGTCAACAAATGGCTGGTACAGGCGTAGAAGTAAACCGTAATGCCGATGGTTCTGTTGGCTTGATCATGCCGGGTAACATCACGTTTGATACTAACAAATCAAACATCAAACCAAACTTCTATTCTACCTTGGACAAAGTAGCGCAAACGCTAACCCAAGATAACAAGAGCGGTATTTTGGTAACAGGTTATACTGACAGCACTGGTAACGACGCAATCAACATTCCATTGTCACAAGCACGTGCACAATCGGTTGCAAACTACTTGGCTAGCCGTGGTGTATCAACTTCACGTATTAATGCACAAGGTCACGGTGCTGCAAACCCAATCGCATCGAATGCTACTGCAGAAGGTCGTGAGCAAAACCGTCGTGTAGAAATCAGCATTTATGCAATCCAATAATCTGGCATTGTATAGATTGTAAAGAACCGCCTTCGGGCGGTTTTTTTATGCAAGCAATTTCTAGGGTCTACTCAGCAAATAGACAATGACGTCTAAAGTAGCATTTTAGATTAGTCATCTTTGGCGGAGATGACTATAATCGAGCTCGAACCGAAATAGAGGAAATACTATGACACTGGCAAGTCAGTTAAACGACAAGCAACTTGAAGCGATGAAATACACTCAAGGACCCTTGTTAGTGCTTGCAGGTGCAGGTTCAGGCAAAACTTCGGTGATTACCCGAAAAATTGCCTATTTGGTTAAGCATTGCGGGATTCCTGCGCATCGTATTACAGCGATGACTTTTACCAACAAAGCAGCACGAGAAATGAAAGAGCGTGTGACCAAATTGTTGTCACGTGAAGAAGCTAAAGGATTATCGGTTTCGACTTTCCACACCTTTGGTCTGAATTTATTACGTCTTGAATTAAAACACACGCCGTTAAAAGCCAACTTCTCTATTTTAGATGCCGATGACTGCAAACGTATTCTGATGGATTTAATGCACCGCGATAATTTGTCGGGTGCAGAAAGCAAAGAATTGATTGCCAAAGCCATGAAGATGATTTCAGACTGGAAAAATGATCTGATTGCACCAGAGCAGGCGCATACCACCTGCGAAACGCCAGAAGACATCCAGTTTGCACATTTATATCAACTTTATGAACGTAATTTACGTGCCTATAACGCGGTAGATTTTGATGATTTAATTGTAATGCCGACACGACTTTTGCAAGAAAATGCCGAAGTGCGTGACAAGTGGCAAAACCGTGTTCGTTATTTATTGGTCGATGAGTATCAGGACACCAACACCGCACAATATATCTTGGTGAAATTACTTGTGGGCGTAATGGGGCAGTTCACTGCGGTAGGTGACGACGACCAATCGATTTACGCTTGGCGCGGTGCGAAGCCTGAAAATATGGCCTTGCTGAAAGATGATTTCCCGAATTTAAAAGTGATTAAACTTGAGCAAAACTATCGCTCGACCAGTCGCATTTTAAAAGCGGCCAACACCGTCATTGGCAATAATCCACATATTTTTGACAAAAAACTGTGGTCAGATAAAGGTCATGGTGAAGTGATTCGGGTAATTACATGCCGCAATGATGATGATGAATCAGAACGCGTGGTTAAAGACTTACTCACGCATAAACTGATGAATGGTAAAAGCTGGAAAGATTATGCAATTTTGTACCGAGGGAACTTTCAGGCACGTATTCTGGAAACCCAATTACGTCAAATGCAAATTCCTTACAAGCTTTCGGGGGGGCAGTCATTCTTCGCACGTGCTGAAATCAAAGACATCATGAGTTATTTGCGTCTGATTATTAACCCTGAAGATGACAGCGCATTCTTACGCATTATTAACACGCCTAAACGCGCGATTGGTCCTGTGACTTTGGAAAAACTAGGGCTGTTTGCACAGGAAAACCATTTGTCATTATTGGCTGCTGCAGGTGATCAGCGCCTAACCATGGCAATTCCGAAAAAAGCCACGACGCAGTTGGCAGAGTTTTCAGATTTTATTAGCAATTTTACGCGTAACTTATTGGAAGATGATGAACCTGTGCCAATCATCCGTCAAATGATGCTCGAAGCAGGTTATATCGACTACATTAAAGAGCAAGCAGCTACCCCTGCGCAGGAAAAAACCAAGCTAGATAATATCGAAGTTCTATATAGCAGCATCCAAAGTTTGATTAACCGTGCTGAAGATGTCGATGAAAAGAATATTGAAAGCGTGATTCGTAAAATGGTGCTGCTCGATATGCTCGAACAGCAACAGGAAGAAGAAGACACTGATAAAGTCAATTTACTCACCCTGCATGCGTCCAAAGGCTTGGAATTTCCGTACGTGTATTTGATTGGTTTGGAAGAAGAGCTTTTACCGCATAAAAACTCAATTGTGGCAGATACTGTCGAGGAAGAACGCCGTTTGATGTACGTGGGGATTACTCGTGCACGTCAGGGCTTAACCATTACTTTGGCAGAGCAGCGCAAAGCGGGCGGGCAAATGAAACAAATGACCCCAAGTCGTTTTTTGGATGAATTACCACAAGATGAATTGGAATGGCTCGGACGTAAGAAAAAGTTAGCCGGTGATGTCGATCCGAAATTACAGGCACAGCATTATTTGGAAAATTTACGTGCCTTAATCAAGCGCTAATTTTTTGAAAATACTTAGGGCATTGATGCAAGTACAGCATCAAATGGCACATCGAAAATCGAAAGAAAATTGAAAATTTAAAAACAGGATAAACTTCATGAAAGTTCAAGTTAAAGTCTTAGATTCACGTTTAGGCACAGAATGGCCAATGCCAACTTATGCAACCGCAGGTTCGGCAGGTTTGGACTTACGTGCTTGTGTAGACAGCAGCACCGTGATTGAGCCGGGTCAAACAGTCTTGGTCAAAACAGGTTTAGCGATTTATATTCAAGATACAGGTTTTGCAGGCATGATTTTGCCGCGTTCAGGCTTGGGTCACAAACATGGCATCGTGTTGGGGAACTTGGTGGGTTTGATTGATTCAGATTATCAGGGTGAATTGATGGTTTCGGTGTGGAACCGTAGCCAAACAGCATTTAGCTTAGAACCTGGTGAGCGTTTAGCGCAATACGTTTTGGTTCCTGTGGTACAGGCCAAGTTTGAACAAGTAGATGAATTTGTTGCCACCGAACGTGGTGCAGGTGGTTTTGGGCATACGGGCAAAAACTAAGTTACTTAGGTTTCAGCCTATATCGTTTGGTAAAGTTTTATCTGAAACTTTACCAACAATTCTTGAAAAGTAACGAAAGATGTACTAATAATGACAAGTAAATCACTAGCTCTGATGAGACCATTGCACATCTATTAAAAAATCTAATTAGAATTTTCAAAATATCTCGAGCCAAGATTTATTCACTTTATGTTGGCTCATCTTTGTAGTTGTAAGCCTATGAACAATCCACAAACACTTTTTCCTCAGCATATTTTTCGCGCTTACGACATTCGTGGCAAAGAAACTGTGCTGACCGCGAAATTGGTACACGCCATTGCACAAGGATTGGTGCAACAATATCAACAAGAAAAGCAAACTCAAATTAGTATTGGTTATGATGCGCGTTTAAATAGCCCCGCTTATGCTGAAATTATGCGCCAAGTCTTTCTTGCCCATCATTTTCAAGTGACGATGGTGGGCTGTTGCTCAAGCCCGATGTTGTATTTTATGGCACGGCATACTGCAGGTAATGGCATTATGCTGACCGCCAGTCATAATCCAAAATCTGACAATGGTATTAAATGGATTATGCAGGGTGAACCGCCAACGCCTGAAATGATTCAGCAAGTGGCAATTGATGCCACACCATATTATGTGTTGAATCAAAGTAACAGTGGATGGGCTAATTCTGTCGCTACTACTTCACATGAATTTATAGAAGATGCTTGCCAGCAATATCAAAATGCCATGTTACAGGACATTCATTTGGCACGCCCTTATAAAGTGGTGCTGGATGGTATGTATGGCTCGGCAGGGCATTGCGCTGCATTGGTATTACAAAAAATGGGCTGTGAGGTGGTGGTACTACGCTGTGTGGCCAATGGACATTTTCCAGATCATGCGCCAGACCCATCTCAAGAAAAGCACTTACAACATTTAAAAACTGCGGTACTTGAACATCAGGCAGATATTGGCATTGCTTTAGATGGGGATGGTGACCGTGTGGTATTGCTGGATGAACAGGCAAAGGTTATTTCAGCAGACCGTTTGCTTTCCTTATTTGCAGAAATGTGTCTAAAAACCCATCCACAGCATGAGGTGGTGTTTGATGTAAAATGCTCCACTATGGTACGCAATACCGTGCGTGATTTAGGCGGTCAAGCGGTGATGATTCGTACAGGTAGTACTTTCTTGCGCCGTTATTTAGCTCAGTCGCAGGGTAAAGCCGTGTTTGGTGGCGAATATGCAGGGCATTATGTATTTAATGACGGGCGTGGTTTTGGCTATGACGATGGTATATACGCCGCCTTGCGGGTACTGGAATATTTAAGTCAAAGTGAAGCCGGTAGCATTTCAGCACTGATGCAGAAATATCCTGAGCGCTGCTGTACAGAAGATACTTATATTAGTACGCATAATATTGAACCAAGCACTGTTTTAAACGATGTAGAAAGCTGTAGTCAGCAGAGTGGCGCACAATTAAGTAAAATTGATGGCGTAAGGCTTGATTTTGAAGATGGATTTGGCATTATTCGAGCATCCAATACGGGCGAATATTTTACGGTGCGTTTTGATGCCGATAATCCATCACGACTGAATGATATTCGCGATACATTTGTTTCCATGTTAAGTGAGCGATACCCTGAAATCGCCCAAGACATTTTAGATGCTCAATAAGGAGAGGCGAATGCCACATCAACAGACTGGTATCGACAAAGCGCAAATTTTGACTGAAGCTTTGCCGTATATTCAACGTTTTGCGGGCAAGACCCTTGTTGTGAAATATGGCGGCAATGCCATGACCGATCCTGAGCTGGAAAGTTCTTTTGCTCGTGATATCGTGTTGTTAAAGACTGTAGGCTTAAACCCGATTGTGGTGCATGGCGGTGGCCCACAAGTGGATTCTATGCTCAAGCAATTGGGACGTGAGTCTGACCGTATTGATGGCATGCGTGTCACCGATCCTACGACTATGGAAGTCGTAGAAATGGTCTTGGGTGGTAGCGTCAACAAATCTATCGTCAATCTGATTAACCAACATGGCGGTCGTGCCATTGGTTTGACGGGTAAAGATGGTAACTTGATTCGCGCACAAAAATTATTGATGCAAAAAACTACTGAAACAGGCGAAGTACAACAAATTGACCTTGGTTTGGTGGGTGAAGTGGTGGGTGTCAAAACCGACGTGTTGGAAATGTTTACCAGCAGCGACTTTATTCCAGTGATTGCACCTTTAGGTGTCGATGATGCAGGCAATACCTATAACATTAATGCCGATTTAGTCGCAGGTAAAGTTGCCGAAGCATTGGGTGCGGAAAAGTTAATTTTGCTGACCAATATTACGGGTGTATTAGACGAAAATAAAAACCTGTTAACTGGTTTGACTACGCAGGAAGTAGATCGTTTAATTGATACAGGCGTGATTTACGGTGGCATGATTCCAAAAGTGGGTTGTGCATTGGATGCAGTTAAAGGCGGTGTAATCAGTGCACATATTGTAGATGGTCGTGTGCCACATGCTACTTTATTGGAAATCTTTACTGATCATGGTGTGGGAACATTAATTACCAACCGTGTCCAAACGCGTAAATAAAACTCTATAAGATGATCCCTAAAAGAGCTTCACAATTGAAGCTCTTTTTTATGTCAAATTTACGGCAAGAAACTGAAATTTTGTTGATTCAGCATCCTTGAAATTGCTTTGCACCTATCCTGCAATCTTAAAATTGTAGTCGCTAAAATCGCGGTCATCATAGTGTCATGCTGCTGTCCTAGTGTAGGAGAAAACATGAGGTATCTATGATGCTACAAAAATTAAATCAGTATCGTCAGCAGTTTAGCTTTCCTATGGTTAAAGTGGGTAAAGCACAGAAAAAAAACAGCAAAGCTACGCAATATGCGTTTGAATGGGTTGAAAATTTAAAGCAACTACAAGAAGTACAGCGCTTTCGTGCACAGCAATTTTCCAAGCAATTTGGCATTGAATTTGAATCGGCTTTAGATCAGGACTTGTACGATTTTGGCTGTGAACACGCCGTACTCAGAGATAAATCTACGGGTGAAATTGTTGCTTATACTCGTTTAAAACTTTGGCAAGGGCATGAGCTAGCCAACAGTTATAGTGCGCACGAGTTTAAAATTATAGATGAGTTAGGGCATCTCTCGAATATTGTCGAAATGGGGCGTACTTGCGTGCATCCACGTTATCGTTCAGGCAAAACACTCTCTATTTTATGGCTGAATTTAGTGCCTAAAGTGTTATGGGAAATGCGTGCCAAACACATGATTGGCTGTGTCAGTATTCGTTTGGAAGGTAATGAAGCACGCGCGTATCATACCCATCAAGCGATTCAACAATTGGCAGAAAATCAACGCTGCGATATTCAGTCACAGCAGCCGTTTGAGCCAAGTTGTCCAAGTCATAGCTTTAGCCAAGATGAACGAATACCTAAACTGTTTGATGTTTATCTGAAAATGAATGCTAAGCTGTCTGAGCAAGCATTTTATGACCGTGAGTTTAACTGTCTAGATTATTTTGTTTTGTTAGATGTGAAACAAATGGCGAAACATTTTATTCGCCAAAAGAAAGTGAAAGCATCTTAACTAGAATAATTAAGCAGAGATTTCTACAGCACTGCATATCTATGAAGTGGTACTGTAGAAATCTATTTATATTTTTCAGATTTGAATTATCCACATGCATGATGCACAATAATCAGATAATTTCATTATTTGTATAAAGATAAGGCCTTATGTGTCAGTTGCTTGGAATGAATTGTGCGACACCTACCGATATTACCTTTTCATTTCGGGGATTTTCGCAGCGCGCAGGAATCACCTCAGATCATTCTGATGGCTTTGGCATTGCTTTTTTTGAAGATAAAGCTTGCCGTTTATTTGTCGATAACCAGTCTGCAGTGGAGTCACCCATTGCAGAATTGATCCGCAACTATCCCATCAAATCGCGCAATGTGATTGCCCATATTCGTAAAGCGACACAAGGCAAAATTAATTTAGAAAATTCGCATCCGTTTAGTCGTGAGTTGTGGGGACGCCAGTGGATTTTTGCCCATAATGGTGATTTACATGACTTTCATCCACGTTTATCAGGTCGTTTTACCCCTGTGGGCAATACCGACAGTGAACGTGCATTTTGTTATTTGTTAGATCAATTGGTAAATCGTTTTGGTTATGATGAACCGAGCCTGACGCAAATTTTTGACTTGTTAGCCGAAATTTCTCCTAAAATTGCAGAACATGGCACTTTTAATTTTTGTTTGTCCAATGGTCAGGCATTATTTAGTTATGCGGTGACCAAATTACATTGGTTGGTGCGTGCTTATCCATTTCAGCCTGCACAATTAATTGATTTAGATGTTGAGGTTGATTTTAGCCAAGTCACCACAGCAGAGGATTGTGTGGCAGTGATTACCACTGAACCCTTGACTCAAAATGAAACATGGACAGCATTTCAGCCAGGTGAAATGATTTTATTTCAACATGGACGCCCAATTAAAACCCAAATGACACATATTGCGCGTTTGGAACGTGAGCGTTTAAATCCTGAATTAAGACGGATCACCAAAGCGGATCAATACTAATTTATACGGGTATGTGTGGTTGAAAAATATTCATTTTATTATTGTATAATTCAATTAAATCAAGAATGAAAATGTATAAATTGGTTAATTAATAATTGATTCTTTTAGTCGGGTATTTTTGTTAAAATTTATTTAAATCAATGTCTTGTGTTGTTTTTGTGCGATTCAAACCAATCCCTACCAATTCGCTTCATTTTTATTTATGGGAAATACGGCTACCATTCCGCAATGTGATTAATCATTTATTTCTGTAAGGTGGTCGTATGAAGATGAAATGGGTTCCAGAATACAACACTGGTATCGATGTGATTGACGATCAGCATAAACGTATCCTCGATTATATTAATGAAATTGTTGAAATTAGCGATGGTACAGATCGAGCACGTGTAAAGCAGATTTTAGATAATATTATTGATTACACCCAGTCGCATTTTACGTTTGAAGAATCATTACAAGAAGAAGCGGGTTATAAATACCGCGTACCACATAAACGTGTACATGATTTATTCATTAAAAAAATTGAGTTTTATCGTGATCGTTTTGAAATGGGACAATCCATTGAAGGCGAATTGCATGAAGTTTTATCAAAATGGTTAATTAATCATATTCAACACGATGACGCCGATTATGTTGGTGCAGTGAAAGAGAATATGATGGGTATTATTAAGGAAAATGAGAAGAAGAAAGGTAAAGGCTGGTTCGCTCGTTTCTTCTCATAAGTCTGAAGCCATAAAAATGAAAGAATAAAAATTATAAATTTGCGCAGCAAGCTATCTAACGATAGTTTGCTTTTTCTTTTTTGAGGTTTTGCTTTTCCTTGATGACAAAGGCAAAATAGCCGTAGATTTTTATTAGGACAGCGTCATGCAGGACAATGCTATGTCACGATGGTTATCGCCGCTGATGGCATTTGGTTTATCATTCATTATTATTGCCACACTCGCACCAATGACAGGTATTCAGGTTGAGCGTCAGCTCGACTTTTGGTTGTTGTGGTTAGCAACCATGCTGATTTTGGCATTACCGATTACTTATTTGGAAATTGCCTTAGCCAAACGCTCAAAAACGACAGCATTACAAGCACTTTTAAGTTTAACCCGTGATGCCGATGCTTCTCAAAAATGGCGTTTGGTGGGCTGGCTTGCAGTGGTGTTCATTCCATTTTTAGCAGGCGGTTTGTTGTCTAATGCTGCGCAAATTTTAAATCAATATGCCGCTGCAGACTTGGCTAGTCATGTCTTGTTTGTGATTGTGGCTATTTTCGCACTGGCATTGTCATTAGTGCCGCGTCAAATTTTATTGCTATGTACCGCTGTTGCTGTTGTGGCGGCTTTGGTTTTATCGATGGTGATGGGTTCAGAACTCCCTGCATGGCAAGTCACCTCAATTGAGTTTAGCGAATGGGGCAGTGCAACCGTTTTGGCTTTGGTGGCCAGTGGTTTAGGCATGGGCTTGTACTGGCAAACTAGTTTGCCGCAAGTACAGCAACAATCTGCAGCAACTTCAACGGTATTGCCAATTTGGATTGCTCAGCTATTGGCAGTCGTTGCTTTTGCATTCTTTGCCGTGCAAGCACAAATTCCAGCATTGGCTTTGGTGGTGGCAACTGTTGCAGCAGCAGCGGTTTTATTACAATTGGCACGTGAACAATTGGCACAACGTCAAATGGTGGTTGCGATTCAGTGGGTTGTATTGATTGCAGCAACTTTGGCTTGGGCAATTCCTGCCATTAGTCCTGTATTTAATTTTGCCTTATTGCTTTGGGGCTTAGTTATTTGTTTGATTTACGCTATTTTTGCAGGCTGGATTATGAAAATCAGCCATTTGCGTAAAGCCATGAACTTTAGCAGTGAAGCCTTTTATAACATTTGGCGTATTGCGGTACGTGTGGTGTTACCTGTATCTATCGTAGTGGCGATGGTGGCGTTAATTGGACAGTGGATCGCATGAGTCAAATGGCGCAGGTTTGGGTGGCGTATGCCACACCCGAACAACAATGGCATGTGGCTGTCGCATTTCAGCAGGGCATGACTGTACTGGATGCAATTCAGCAGAGTGGACTTGTGACAGCAACGACATTGCCTGAACCGTTGATGCTGGGTATTTTTGGTGTACGGGTTGAGCCGCAGCATGTATTACAAGCAGGTGATAGGGTTGAGATTTATCGTGCTTTGACCATTAACCCGAAAGATATTCGTCGTAAACGTGCCGCAAAGAACCCAGTAGGGCGTTATGCCAAAAGCAATCGCTTGAGACAATTGCAATGATTTAAAAAACCCCTCAGATGAATTTCAGTGAGGGGTTTCTTTTTATTCTAAAGCGGCTATAGTGGTGGCGCGTTGAGAATCGCTTCTTTCGATCCTGGTAGGCCTGGTTGAGATTCTGGAATCGTTTCCAATCCTTCAACTTTTTCTACAATACCATTTTGATTGAAAAAGATTTTCAAATGCTGACCATGCGCGGCAGGGATCTTGGCTTTTTTAGCATAAGTTCCTGGGATATAGTTGTAAATGTAGTCCCAACGTAATGGATTCATCGGGTCGGCGATGGTAGGACTGCCCAGCAAAAAGCGGACTTGTTGATGACTCATACCGACTTGGACTTTAGACGCTTGAGCTTGGGTTAAAGGTGTACCCTGTGGAATATCGACTTTATAAACGCCCAAGGTCGAACAGCCTGCGAGCAGTGAAGTGACCAATAACGTCAACATGATTTTTTGCATTTTGCTACACTATCCCAAATTAATTATGATGCATTTGATCTTGATCCAGTGTTAGATCATACTGCATCTTAACTTTGTTGCATATTCCAACTTTAATTTTGTTGAGAGACCTTTTTTCATGCCTATTTCAAATCAAGAATTACGCAAAGCTGGACTTAAAGTTACCCTTCCACGAATTAAAATCTTAGAATTATTAGAAAATTCAAAACAACATCATTTAAGTGCAGAAGATATCTACAAAACTTTACTCGATCAGGGTGAAGATGTGGGTTTAGCAACTGTGTATCGTGTGTTAACACAGTTTGAAGCTGCAGGCATTATTGAGCGTCATAATTTTGAGAACAATCATTCTGTGTTTGAAATTATGCAGGAAGATCACCACGACCACTTGGTTTGCTTGAACTGTAGCAAAGTGGTTGAATTTATTAACGATACCATTGAAAAAGAACAGCATGATGTGGCAGAGAAATTTGGTTTTGAGCTCACAGGGCACTCGCTGAATTTATATGGTTATTGTGATGCGCCAGAATGTCGTGAAGCCTTACGCAAGAAATAATTTGCTGTAAGCATAAAAAATAGGCTTCCGTATGGAAGCCTATTTTGTTTGTGTTTAAGCATTGTTGCGAAGTTATTGCCCATCGAAGGTAATATTCGAAGTTGCATGTAACAAGCGCTCGCCACCTTCTTCTGCAAGTTTGATTTGTAGACGCAAATCGTTTGGCGAGTCGGCGTGTTTAAGTGCATCTTTGTAGCTAATTTGCTTGGCTTTATAGAGGTCGTATAAAGCTTGGTCAAAGGTTTGCATACCCAACTCACGTGAACGCTTCATCAGGTCTTTAATTTCGTGCACATCACCTTTACGGATTAAATCTGCAATCAGTGGTGAGTTAATTAAAATTTCAATCGCAGCACGACGTGAGTTGCCATCAATGGTTGGAATTAACTGCTGTGCCACAATCGCTTTCAGGTTTAGTGATAAATCCATGAACAACTGGTTATGACGGTCTGCTTCAAAGAAGTGAATAATACGGTCAATTGCTTGGTTAGCGTTGTTGGCGTGTAGGGTGGCAAATACCAAGTGACCTGTTTCGGCAAAGGCAATTGCATAATCCATGGTTTCGCGGGAACGAATCTCACCAATCAGAATTACATCAGGCGCTTGACGCAAGGTATTTTTTAATGCGATTTCAAAGGAGTCGGTATCAATCCCGACTTCACGCTGGGTAATAATACAGCCTGCATGTTCATGCACAAATTCAATCGGGTCTTCAATGGTAATGATATGACCTTTGGAATTTTGGTTGCGGTAACCAATAATAGACGCTAAAGAGGTCGATTTACCTGTACCTGTCGCACCTACAAAAATGATGATGCCACGTTTGGTCATCGCCAAATCTTTGAGAATAGGTGGCAGTTTCAAGTCATCCATGGTCGGGATTTTGGTTTCAATCCGACGGAGTACCATGCCCGGCTCATCACGTTGTTGGAATGCGCTGACACGGAAACGTGCTGTTTTTTCACGGTTGGTAATCGCAAAGTTACATTCACGGGTTTCGGCAAATTCCTTGCGCTGTTTTTCACTCATAATTGAGTTAAGCAGCTGACCGACAATTTCACCTGTAAGTTTACTTTTGGCTACAGGCACAATTTGTCCATGAATTTTCATGGAAGGTTCAACATCGGCTGTAATAAACAAGTCAGACGCTTTTTGCTGAATCATTAAATTCAGTAAATCATTAAAGTCCATCGCGTATCTCGAATTTTAAACTTATAAGAATGATTCAGGCTGTTTTGCAACCGTACGAGCCGTTTGTGGGCTAATCACACCGCGCGATACCAAGTTTTTCAAACTCTGGTCAAGGGTGGTCATACCGTAGTTGGCACCAGTCTGAATTGCCGAGTACATTTGAGCTACTTTGTTTTCACGAATCAGGTTACGCACTGCAGGAATACCAATCATGATTTCATGCGCAGCTACACGACCACCACCATTTTTCTTGAGCAGGGATTGTGAAATGACGGCTTGTAAAGATTCAGACAACATGGCACGTACCATGTCTTTTTCTTCGGCAGGGAATACGTCAATCACACGGTCAATGGTTTTTGCTGCAGAGGTGGTGTGTAGCGTACCAAATACCAAGTGACCCGTTTCAGCAGCAGTCAGTGCCAAACGAATGGTTTCTAAGTCACGCATCTCACCCACTAGAATAATGTCAGGGTCTTCACGCAGTGCCGAACGTAATGCTTCGTTAAAGCCATGCGTATCACGGTGTACTTCTCGTTGGTTAACCAAACATTTTTTAGATTGGTGTACAAATTCGATTGGGTCTTCGACGGTCAGAATATGGTCGTAGCGATTGTCATTAATAAAGTCAATCATCGCGGCAAGTGTGGTTGATTTACCTGAACCTGTTGGGCCTGTCACCAATACCAAACCACGTGGATATTCACAAATATCTTTAAAGATTTGTCCCATGCCTAAATCTTCAAGGGTCAAAACTTTAGAAGGAATGGTACGGAATACTGCACCTGCACCACGGTTTTGGTTAAATGCGTTCACACGGAAACGAGCCACGCCTGGGACTTCAAAAGAAAAGTCCGTTTCTAGATTTTCTTCATAATCACGACGTTGTTTATCATTCATAATGTCGTACACTAATTTGTGTACTTCTTTATGTTCTAATGCTGGTAAGTTAATTCGACGAATTTCACCATCCACACGAATCAGTGGTGGCATGCCCGCAGATAAGTGTAAATCCGAAGCGCCGTTTTTAGCGGAGAACGCCAATAATTCTGTAATATCCATGAAAGTCCCCGAGATCAATTAAATCTTAATTATTTTGATAGAATAATACGGCTTTCCATCAGCTTAACCAACTGTTAGTTGCTGGACAAGGTAAAAAAAGATGAATGAAATGAGAAATGCATCAATGAATAATCTGCAGCTTATGCGCACTCAGGTTTTGCAACAAATTCAACAGGCATGCCAGTTGGCACAGCGCGAGCCAAATACGGTGCAATTGTTGGCAGTGTCTAAGACTCATCCGAGTGAAGCCTTGCGTGAAATGTATGCGACAGGGCAGCGCGCTTTTGGCGAAAATTATTTGCAAGAAGCTTTGGATAAAATGCAGGCCCTGAGTGATTTAGAAATTGAATGGCACTTTATTGGGCATGTGCAGCGCAATAAAACCAAACATTTGGCAGAAAAATTTGCATGGGTGCATGGGGTAGATCGTTTGATTATTGCCGAGCGTTTATCGAATCAGCGCGATGCTCAACAAGTGCCCCTGAATATTTGTTTACAAGTAAATATTGATGCGCAAGACACGAAGGATGGTTGTCAGCCGAGCGAAGTTGCAGAATTAGTCCGACAGATCAGCCAATTACCGCATTTAAAACTACGCGGTTTGATGGTGATTCCTGCACCTGATCATCCTCAAGCTTTTCAAGATGCCAAACAATTGTTTGATGCAGTGAAAGCACAACATGCACAACCTGAAGATTGGGATACTTTGAGTATGGGGATGTCGGGCGATTTAAATGCCGCAATTGCAGCAGGTTCAACTATGGTACGGATTGGTACAGCATTGTTTGGCGCACGTGACTATTCCAAGGCTTAATTGCTAGATGAACAAAGAATCTGCCAAGATTTTGCAAACATTATCTTGTACGTTTTGGCTGACATGAAATGCGGAATTTTGCGGCTAGTGCTGAAGGTTGGATTTTCTTAATATGAACTTATCGGGAAACAGGGAGTTTCCTAAATAAGAAGAATAAGAAATAGAACAATACGGAAGTGCTTGGTACGACAGGAGTTATACCAAAAACTGAATCTAGAAAGCCTCGACAGGATGTCGAGGCTTTTTTAGTTATGTATGCTGTAAAGCTGTCAAAGTTTTGGCTTGTGTAGATTATTTTTAATAACCTTCACTATTTTTAGAAAGCGCCACTCCCGTCCAGTAAATAGGTGAAGTAGACATTCAAGATTTATTTTCTATCCAGATTCGAATACGGGCAATCAGTAAAAATAGCAAAAAACAGAACTGAAAGAAGCCTGTGAAAATGATGGTCCAACCGCTATTTCCAGGTGTTTTTCTTGTATCCAACTCAATGACTAAAGTGCAGACGGTGAGAATGATTTCAAAAATTAAAACCGCTTTAAAAACCCAAGGTTTAGGGAAACGTATTAACCATGTGAGAAAAATAATACTTAAACTGGGCAATACAGCAAAGAGAATAATCGTTTTTATATCCATAAAATTAAGTACTTAAAGTGTGGGTGATTTTAAAATAAATTCAATACAACTTCATGGAAGCCTAAAATCTGAAATCTCACAGTCATCTCAATAATTCTTCAATCGACAAATAATCTTCAGATTTTAGGCAGTATTGGCTTTAACCCACCACATTGACTTCACTTGCCCCTGCACCCACTGGTTTGACTTGAATTTGCACAGGAATTCGTTCGTGCATTTCCTGAATATGCGAAATCAGCACCACTTTACGTCCCTGACTTTGCAGATGGTCTAAGGCATTCATCACCATGTGCAAGGAAGTCGGGTCGAGAGTGCCAAAGCCTTCATCAATAAATAGCGATTCCAGTTTCATTGAGCCAGATGCCATATTGGCAATTGCCAGTGCCAAAGCTAAAGAAACCAAAAAGGTTTCGCCACCCGATAAAGACAGAACAGGGCGAATTTCACTGTTCATATCTAAATCAATAATCGCCAACCCCAAACTGTCAGGAATACGATGCAACTGATAACGCGAACTCAGTGGCAGCAATTGCTGATTGGCGTATTCCACCAAAATATCCAAGTGATGTTCTTGGGCAATTTTCTTAAATTTTGTCCCTTCTTTATGCCCAATTAAATCGTAAATACGTCCCCAACGATATTCTTCAGCTTTGATATTTTCAATTTGAGTTTGATAGGTAGCAAAAATCCCTTGATTGGTGCTATTCAGGCGTAGCTGTGCCTCAATCTCATTATAGTTTTGCTGTTGTTTGGCTTTGTCTGTTTGCAGCGCTGCCAGTTGCGTGGTGACCTCGTCAAAACTCAGTTGTGGCTGTTGCTTTAAGTGTTTTTGATATTGCTCTTCCAATGTTTGCCAAGCCGTTTTAGCACTCTCCAAACTGTTTTGTTGTTGCTGCAGCATGTTGCGTATTTGCTGATGTTCGGCATAAGAAATCTGTAAACATTTATCAATGATGCTGGCTTGAAAATGCGTGTGTGTCGCTTGCCACGTTGCAATGTGTTGCTGACATTCAGTGTGTTGCTGCATGCGCTGTTGAATTCTACTATCCAAACCATGTTTTTGCAGTTGTAAGTCTTTTAACACCTGTTCTGCTTGATTAAGTACAGTTCGTTGTGTGCTAAGTGCAAGATTGAGTTGCTGTTGTTGCTGATCTAAAGCCTGCTGCCATTCTTGATTGGTCTGATATTCACATCCCGCATGAGTTCTTGTAAGCTGCTTAATTTGATCACGCAGCTCACTTCCTGCAGTTTTAATCTGCTGCAGTTGTAGGGTTTTCTCTGCATGTTGCTGTTGTAAAAATAGCAACTTTTCTTGCACTTGCTGCTGTTGTTGAGTCAGTTGTTCAATCGTTTTGCTCAGTTGAGCTTGCTGCTGCTGCAAGTGATGACGTTGCTCTAACTGTTGTAAGGCATTTTGATAGTATTCAATCGGTTGATTGAGCCAAGCGTGTCTTTGTTCTGCATCTAAAAGCGACAAAATAGGCTGTAAACGCTGAGCGAGGTCTTGGCGTTGTTGAATAGCATATTTGAGTTGTTCTGCCTGCTGTGCAGCATTGCGCCATTGTTTCAGGGTATCGTTTGCTTGTTGAATACTCTGCTGCAAGTGTTGAGTGGATTGATGTGTTGTTGCCCAATGTTGCTGTACGTGTTCAATTTGCTTTGCAACAGGCAGCGCTGCATCCAAATCTAAAGATAAGGATGTTGCAAGCTGTTGCACCAATGTCTGTTGTTGTTCAAGTTGCTGTTGCAGTTCAAGACTGCGTTGTTGTTGTTGATGATAAGTTGCATCGTATTGACTGCGAGCACGCTCCAATTGTTGTAGCTGTTTTTGCGCATGCTCAAATTCAGTTTTGGCCTGCTGCAATTGCTGATCCTGCAATTGGTTTAAAGCGTCACTGAGTAAATTTTCATGCTGAATAAACGGATGTTCATGGCTGCCGCAGACCATACAGGCTTCATTCGGTTTTAATTGGGCACGTAAATCCTGCACACTTTGATGCTGCAATAAACGCTGCTGTTCAAAAATCTGCTGTAATTGTTGCAAGGCTTGTTCAGTAATTTGCACTTGCTGCTGTTGGGTTTGAATTTGAGTCTGTGTCTGCTGTTGCAGACTTAAAGTTTCTTGCTGACGCTGTTGTAACTGCTCAAATAGGGTGGTCTGTTGTTGCCATTGTTCAAGTGCCTGTTGCAAGCGCTCTAAAACATGCACACTCTTTAAAGCATGTTGTAATTGCTGTTGCTCTGCCGTGAGTTGCTGCTCAAGTTGTTCAGGATGTTGATATTGTTTTTCCCAAACCAACAGTTGTTGCTGTGTATGTTGTTGTTGCTCAATTAAAGTATCTAATGCAGATTGGAACAGCGTAGGGTTTTGCTGACGTAGCTGCTGTTCAAGCTGCAAATAATCTTGCAGACGTTGCAACGTAAGGGCTAAATTATCATCAAAATTTGCCCATGCCGCAGTCTGTTTGAATTGCTGTTGTAAATGTTGCTGTTGTTGTTGCTCGGTTGCAAGTTGAGTCGTCAGTTGCTTCAAATTATTTTGCACAGGCTGAATTTGCTGCTCTGCAAATAATTTTTGTGCAGCATCCAAAGCGGTATATTGTTGAAGTTTGCTAGAAATTTCATGTTGTAACTGTGCCGCAATTTCAAGTTGTGGTTTCAATTGTTCAACATGCTGCTGCCATGCCTGAAGGTCTTTTTCCGCTTGCTGTTGCTGACTAATCGCTTGCTGTTGTGCGTATTCCGCTTGTTGCAAGTTTGGTTCAAATTTCAAAAGCTGCTGATTCAGATTTTTTAGCTCGGTATCTGCTTGCTGACGCAAGACAAATTGCTCGCGGATGGTTTGAAATTCATCTAAATGTTTGAGCAATTGTTTTTGAGAGGCGAGTTTAAGATCGGCATCGACTTGAACATCATATATTTCTTTTTTAGCTTGGGTGCTGGCATAGAGTTCATGGCAATCTTTGTGCCATTTCACATCATTTTCATACAGTTTTTCGGTTTGGGTCAGCAAAGCTAATTGTTGACTTAGGTCATGTTGTTGGGTTTCTAAGTCTTTTAGTGTTTCATCGCTGAGGAGCACCACATGCCCCATGACATTTTCAAGATCTGTTCGCTTTTGTTTAATTTCACTAAATTTAACGGCTGCACGTTTACTGACTTCGGTAAAAATTTGCGAATTGGTTAAATATTCAAGTAAATCTGCCCGTTCATGGTCTTTGGCTTTTAAAAATGCCCCAACTTCCGATTGTGCCAATAATACTGCGCGTGTGAATTGCTCAAAACTAAGACCAATCAGTTGTTCTACAATCGGCGTAGCTTCAGAAATTTTTTGATTTAAAACCCGTTGTTCATCTAAGCAGGTGATGGCACGTTCAACTTTTAAGTTCCCATCCACTTTATTGTGCGCACGGCGAATTTGCCAACGTGCCGAATAGCGTTTTTGATCAAGCGCGATAAATTCAAGTTCTGCAAAGCCAGAAGTCGTACCACGACGTAAAATATGTTTAGAATCTTTTAAGGAAATTTCTTTGCCTGCGGTATCGGTCAGGCTGCCTGTTGCACCTTTCAAACGTGGAATTTCGTCATAAAGTGCCAAACACATGGCATCCAGCAAAGTCGATTTGCCTGCACCAGTTTTGCCCGTAATTGCAATTAAACCTGCCTGTGCCAGTGGCTCATCTTCAAAATTGATGACATGCGTGCCTGCCAAAGATGCCAAATTATTTAAACTTAAACGTAAAATTTTCATGGCAAATCCTTAAGCTTTATTCTGATCAAGTTCTTGTTGGGCTTCGGCCAAAAGCTGTAAAAAATCTTGGCTCACTTCTGGGTCAGGTTGATAGCCCATTTTTTCCCATAAATCTAAAAATAATTTTTCAGGCGTAGGCGGCTCTAAATCAATTTTTGATTGTTGCACGTTCGAGTTTTCACAGTTTTGAAAGCGTCGTGCAATGCGCAGTAAACGATAGCGGTTGGCAGGCAGTGCTTGTTCAATTTGTTGGCGTAAATCAATGGGTGGCGGGGCATCGCTGATATATTCAATTTCTAAAAAATGCCGTGCGCAAACTTCTGCAATTTCATCTTTTGGCAATTTATTCAGTTCGGTGATTAATTCAGAAAGTTCACAGCGAATCCGAAGCAGCTCTACCGTACGTGGAATAAGCAAGCTTTTATATTGGAAACGCTGTGCATCAGCCTGTAATGGATCAATCCTAACTTCAAGGACTTGGTGTTTATAATTCAGCTCGCTAAATGATAAAGGGATGGGTGAGCCGCTATAGCGAATGTGTGGCTGTCCGACCTGTTGCGGTTTGTGTAAGTGTCCGAGTGCGACATAGTCAATCACTTCATCAAACAGCGCAGTCGATAAGGCTTCTTCATTCCCCACTACAATGGGGCGTTCTGAGTCGGAAGTTTCGCCACCTTGCATGTGTGCATGTGACATTAAAATCAGGGCTTGATTTGGCTGTTTACGAGCTTTGGCTTCTGCAATCAGTTGTTGATGTAAGTAAGCAACCGCAGATTGATTGTCACTGCTATGTTCATTTAAACCTGTAATTTCTGCACTGCGTAAATAGGGCAGTGTTAGACACCATGCCACAATATTTTGCGCAGTGTCATAAATAGGCACTAGGAGTTTATCTAAATCTAATTTTTGCTCGGCTGTTTTGCCAATTACGCCCACAGCTTTGGCGTTGAAACGATCTAAAAAAGGTTCCACTTGCTCAATGCGATAGCCAGAGTCATGATTGCCTGCAATCATTAGGGTTTGCATGTGTGGAGCAAGCGCATGCGCATCGGTAAGGAACTGATAGAGCTGTTTCTGAGCGCTCGAAGCAGGATTGACCACATCAAAAATATCGCCTGCTATGAGCAGGGCATTCGGCTGTTTGCTTTTAATTTGAGTTAAGAGCCAATTTAAAAATTCAGTATGTTCATATTCACGTTCATGGTGATGGAAAAATTGCCCCAAATGCCAATCAGACGTATGTAAAAAATGAACAGCCATGCGTGTTCCAATCTTGATGTTGAATTATGAGATAACTTAACATAACTGTGCGCAACACTGCGGCAAAAAACCAGTTTTCTGCTTTTAAAGCGACAATTTAGGTCGCAGAAATTTTAAAGAGAAGAGAAAATAAAATCTGTCGCGATCTGTATAGAAAAATAGGAATAGTCAAAGTCTGATGCTAAATAAGCGAGATAAAAAAGGTCTTAAAAAATAAAGACCGACGATTCGAGTGATGATGAAATCGTCGGTCAAAGAAAAACTTGCGATACAGTAAAGCTTGGGTTGCTGTTCAAAGCATGACTGTATGCGATTTATTGCTTTAGTAGGTCACCGAAAATATTGTGGATGCCATACACATTAACGGTTGTTGTGACCTTGTAGCCTATATAACGTCAGGCTTTTGTATTCGGTTGACAATTTCATGAAAAAAAAACCAATTTTTTTTATACTAGGCTGAATCTTTTGTCTGAGTCATTTTCATGGTATCGCTAAGCCGTTATTTTCTCTGGTTTTTCTTGTATTGCTTTGTGATGACCTGTATTTGTGGCGTATTGGCTGCATTGTTACCTGCGGGTATAGGCGGGATTTTAACTGCAGTGCCTTATTTGGTTGCCATGATTTTAGTGCTGTATAAGTTTTTAAAACAACAACGCCGCGCACCGAATGACAAGGAACGCAAGACATTTACTTTAGGATTTAGCCTGATTTTTTGGGGCTATAACTTGGCATTTTTATTATTAGGTTTGGTCATATTCTCTCGCCAAAACCCAAGCATTTGGCAAGATTTTTTACAGTATTTGCAACAGCCACAATTTATGAGTGTGGTGGTGATAATGTTCTTATTGATTGCAATCCCACTGTATTTGCTGACTTATTGGTTTTATGGCAAACAAGCACAGCGTATGGCAGTGAAAATGTTTGGCTTGCAAAAATAGTTATTAGTCACTGATTTTATTTAAATATACATGATCAGTTATGTGGTGATGATTTGCTCAGACTTGAACATTTAGTCTAAATCACGTATAGCTAAAACTATATTTTTCATCATGCTGAGATTGGACAATGCATAAACCTTTGGTACTGGTAACAGGGGCAAGTGGTTTTATTGGTTCACAATTGTTGCCATTTTTATTGCAACAGGATTATCGGGTGGTGGGGTTAACCCGACAGCCTAATCGAGTATCCAAACATCCACAATTACGTTGGATTCAGCAGTTGGATGAACTCGACACCGACCAAATTGATTATGTGATTAATTTGGCGGGAGAAAGTATTGGGCAGGGCAGATGGACTGCGGCACGTAAACAAAAATTGCTCGATAGTCGGGTTCAGACCACACTGGACTTATATCAATATCTTGAAAAGCGCCGTATTTTTCCAAAGTGTATTATTTCAGGTTCGGCTGTGGGGTATTACGGAATTGACCCACAGGAACAATGGTCAGCAGTATGTACCGAGCACAGTGAGGCACAAGATATTTTTATGTCGCAGTTGTGCCAACAATGGGAACAGGCTGCATTAAGCTTCAGTCAGCAAAATACCAAAATTATGCGCTTGGGCGTGGTGTTTGGACGCGGTGGCGGCATTTTACCGCAAATGTTATTACCAATTCGTTTAAATGCTGTCGGGCGGATTGGGCATGGACGGCAGCCTGTGGCATGGGTTCATATACAAGATGTTTTACAGGTCATTCACTGGTTAATGACGCAACCGGTAGACGCCAAAATTCTGAATGTAGTTGCACCTGAAAAAACCAGTCAGCAGGACTTTGCCGAAACCGCAGCTCGGCTTTTAAAACGTCGTCCATTTTTGGTGTTACCTGCTTTTGTCTTGCGTTGGTTATTGGGCGAGCAATCGCAATTGGTGCTGAATGGGCAATATGTTAAACCACAAGCGTTAGAACAAGCAGGCTATTGCTTTCAATATCCAAAACTTGAACAGGCGCTAGCGGCTTGTCTGGGTGCATCATCCTCTACTTAAACAGAGGATGCTGCTGAGTGTTATGCACAGATTGAGGTGGGTTGTAACTGCTTTGGATCATAAGCAGTAGGATCAACAATCGTTTCTTGCCCAAGCATCAACTGTCTTAATAGCTGTGCCGAGGCTGAGCCCATGCATAAGCCATTACGGAAATGTCCGAAATTCACCCATACATTATTCAGGCTAGGCACTTTGCCGATATACGGCACACCTGTAGGCGAGCCTGGACGTAAACCTGCCCATTGTTTCACAATGGGGAACTGCGCCAATTCAGGTACCATTTCAAAACAAGCCGTTAAAATATCTTGTTGGGTTTGCGGGTTTGGTGTGGTGTCAAAACCAACCTGACGCATACTTGAACCGCACAGCACATGCCCATCTTGACGTGGAATCAGGTACATCACCTTGTTCATACACATGCTTGGCAACCATTGTGCAGGGGTTTTAAATAACACAATTTGCCCCTGCACAGGCTGTACGGGAATCTCTAAACCCAGTTGTGCCGCCCACTGCTGTGACCATGCGCCTGTCGCAAGCACGATATGATCTGCACGATGCAAGCGACCATCGGCAGATTGAATGGCTTGAATACGATCTTCAGTGATCTGAAATTGCTGAATTGGGCAGTGTTCAAAAAATCGCACGTGCGGATGTTGTTTCAAATATTGCGTGAGCGATTGTAATAAACGCGGATTGCGCACATTGGCAAGTTGTGAGAAATACAGGGCTTGTTTAAATTTGGGGTGGATATGCGGGTTAATTTGTTCGAGCTGTTCCCGATTCAGACATTCAGCTTGCTGCATCGGTTCATGATGACGTTCGGCATAATTTATACCAATCTCAAAATCATCTTCATCAAAAATCAACATGCCTGTTTCATGGATTTCAAAATCAATGCCTGTAATAGGTTTGAGTTTTTCATTCCATGCTTGGTACTGCGGTTTGGCAAATTGGGCTAAGTCATTGATCGCTTGAGGATAACGCCACGGATACATGGGAGAAAGAATTCCACCACCTGCCCATGATGCCGCTTGTGCTGCTTGTTGTTGATCAAAAATACTGATAGAGCAGCCCTGCTCTACCAGTTCGAGTGCAGACAACAAACCGCTGATGCCTGCACCAATGATTGCGATGTGCATGAAAGTCGCCTGTTTATGCCATATCTTTAAGTTTGAGTGCTGCTTCTTCGGCAAAATATGTCCAAATACCATCTGCACCTGCACGGCGGCAACTCATTAGCGATTCAATAATCACACTGTCCGACAACCAGCCATTTTGAATCGCGGCAGCAAGCATGGCGTATTCACCACTCACTTGATAGACAAAGGTTGGCACACCAAAGTTATCTTTCACTTCACGTACAATGTCTAAATAAGGCATGCCTGGTTTTACAATCACCATGTCTGCACCTTCTTGAATATCCAGTGCAATTTCATGCAAGGCTTCGGCACGGTTGCCAATATCCATTTGATAATTGTATTTGTTGCCGCCTTTGAGGTTGCTGGCAGAACCGACTGCATCACGGAAAGGACCGTAAAAGCTAGAGGCATATTTGGCTGAATAAGCCATGATAGAGGTATAGATATGCTCGTTGCTTTCCAACGCCTGACGAATCGCACCAATACGGCCATCCATCATGTCACTTGGCGCAACCACATCTGCACCCGCTTCGGCATGGCTTAAAGCCTGTTTAATTAGACATTCAACCGTTTCATCATTCAGGACATAGCCTGTGTCATCAATAATGCCATCTTGACCATGAGTGGTGTAAGGGTCGAGTGCGCCATCGGTAATAAGTACCATCTCTGGCAATTCTTTTTTCAGCAGGCGTAGTGTGTTTTGCACCAAGCCATCTTCACGCCATGCTGCTTCTGCGGTCAGGCTTTTGTCTTCTTGTGGTGTGACTGGAAATAATGCCAGTTTAGACACGCCCAACTGCATTAAACGCTCGGCTTTTTTGAGTAATAAGTCTGCCGATAAACGCTGAATATTCGGCATGCTTGGAATATCTTGGGTTTGATTTTGTCCCGGTAAAACAAATACAGGATAAATCAAGTGATCTGTGGTTAAGTGAGTTTCGCGAACCATGGCGCGTAATTGATCATTTTTACGGATACGACGCATACGAGTGGCAGGAAATGCAGGGCGATTGAACGTATAGGTCATAAAAATCTCACTGATCAGTATTAAACTAGACGACTATTGTAGCCCCTTAAATTTCATTTGGGCATACATTGGCTGTTTTTATTGTTGGTAAATTGAGTTGTTTGGACTTTTGGGCACGTTATGAGTAATGCAGAGAAAAATTGGACTGGGAATATACATTTAGGCGCGAAAGTCGATATTGATGTCGTGCTAAGACAATTGGTCAATGCATTTAATGGATCGCCATTTTTTCAACACAATGGCATGAGCATGCGTGTGGTCGATGGTCAAATTGAAGCCTATATTGAGATGCAACCGTATATGGTGGGCAACGTGGCTTTCCAAATTTTACATGGTGGTGTTGCTGCAACCATTTTGGACAGTGTGGGCGGTATTGTGGCGATGGGTGAGTTATATAAAAGAACTGAACCTGACGACTTGCCCGATACCATTAAAAAAGTCACTCGTTTGGCTACCGTAGATATGCGAGTGGATTATTTAGCACCGGGACGCGGCAAGTATTTTATTGCCCGTGCGGAAACTTTGCGTTTAGGGCGTAAAGGCTGCACCATGCGTATGACGATGGTCAATGATGAAGATAAACCAATTGCAACGGCAATTGCGTCTTATGCCTATTAAAATCTAAGGTAGGGCGCGAACAATTGTGTTTTGCATAATTGGATGACTGTTTATTTTTGATTAGTTTATTGTTTTAAACATATAAGGAGTTGAGTGATCATCTCCTTTTTTTGTGTGCATGAAGAGTTTTTTGAATTGTGACAGTTTGTAGCGACTTAAGTTTTCTTTAAGTTTAGATTTCTATCTTGAGCATTGAGTTATTTTCTATCCAATGTGATGCACATGATCAAATTTAATTTTGATGCTCAATCATCCAGTCAAACGCATTTTCTGGATGCGAATTTTCATCAGCAAAAAAATAAAAAACAATTCAACGGGTATGCATCTGTAGCGCAGCCGTATAAACCACAAACGAACCCAAAACAGTTGAACCTAGAACAGCCACATTTAGATGTATTACACAGCTATGCCTCGGTGATTCAAGCACACACAACAGCACAACATTTAAATGTGACAACTGTGACCCAAGATGCTAGCAAACAACGCTTGGCATTAGAGCATTTTATTCGAGATAAATACCAAAAAGTCCATCAGGCATCCATAAATACTTTTTCAGATACCTTGTTTGCAGGCTATGTAAACCACGACATGCAAGTGGTGATTGGCATGCAACCATTGGGCGCAAACCAAGCCTTTTTGGAACAGTATTTAGGTGCACCCATTGAAACCATTTTAACCCAATTGAGCCAAGTGCCTGTAACGCGCGCGCAGATTGTTGAAATTGGCAACTTGGCAGCGCAAGACATGAGCAAAGCCAAATTGATGGTGGCTTTTTTGGTCTTTCACTTATCGCAGAACAATGTGTCGTGGGCAGTTTGCACAGGAACAGCAGCAGTGCGCTATGTGTTACAGCAAATGGGTTTGCATTTTCAGGTACTAGAAAAAGCCAACCCCGAAGCCTTGGGCGATGCACAGCATCAATGGGGCAGTTATTACCAACAGAAGCCTTATGTACTGGCGATTGACGTTGCAGCAGCGTTGGCGGTCACGCAACAGCAATATTGTTTTTATGCCTAAGGTCATGCAGAAAGGCGGAAATTGAAAGATGAATGAGTTATTTGAAAACCTGAATCACTATGCTCAAACAGACCCTGAGCGTGAAGCAATTGTGACGGCACAAACCACACTGAGTTATGCCACATTACAGCAACGGGTTGAGTTGCTCAGTGCAGAATTGGCAACTTATCAAGTACAGCGTTTGGCGTTGTGGGGTGTGAACCAGGCCGATTGGATTGTGGTCGATTTAGCCGCACGTAAAGCTGCAATGACAGTCATTCCTGTGCCTTTATTTTTTACTGCTGCACAAGTGCAACATTTACTGCAAGACAGCCAAGCGGAGTTGCTGTGTATTTTGACGGATACTGCACAAAGCGATACTCCGTCCAATGTTAACTCGGCTATTGGAAATACTGCTATTCCAGAAGCTTTGTTGGAGATGATTGATGCAGTTCAGGCACAGGTTTTGCCACCATCAGATTTATATCAAGGGCAGTTGTTTCGTCTAAGCGTTGAAACAGCACAACCGCATTTATCCCCAAATTCTGCTGAGCAGCCTACAAAAATTACTTATACCTCGGGCAGTACAGGTACACCCAAAGGTGTGTGTTTGGCAGAAGCCACCATCAATTCAATTACACACTCTTTAAGTCAGGCATTACAAAGTAGCCAGCTTGGGCGGCATTTGTGTCTAATTCCATTTGCAACATTGCTTGAAAATATCGCAGGCGTGTATGTGCCTTTTCACATGGGACGTGCAGTGGTGGTGGGTGAAGTCAGCCAGTTCGGTTTGCTGACCAACCATGAGTTTGATGTTTCACGCTTTGTCGATGCCGTGCAGCAATATTGCATTGAAAGCGTGATTTTATTGCCGCAAATGCTCAAAGCGATTGTGGAATATATCCATCAACACGGCGATTTGGGCTTGCGCACTTTGAAGTTTATTGCCGTGGGTGGCGGCAAGGTGTCTGCAGATTTACTCAAGCAGTGTCAGCAATTCAATTTACCTGTTTATGAAGGTTATGGTCTGTCTGAATGTGCATCGGTCGTGAGTTTAAACCTGCCTGAAGCTCGCAGAATTGGCAGTGTTGGCCGCGTATTGCCGCATGTTCAAGTCGAAATTGCTGCCAATCAAGAAGTGGTGGTCAAGGGCAATGCCATGTTGGGATATATGCATGAACTTGGGCGTGAGCAGGATGCGGTATCAGCCGATATTCACACAGGCGATGCAGGTTATTTTGATGAAGATGGCTATTTATATATCACGGGGCGTATCAAGCAAATTATTGTCAGCAGTTTTGGGCGCAATATTTCACCAGAATGGGTTGAATCGAACAGTTTGAGTGAGCCTGAAATTCAACAGATTGCCGTGTTTGGTGAAGCGCAGCCGTCATTATCTGCAGTGATTTATGCCGAGGAACATCGTTCAGATGCGCAATTGGCAGCCGCGATTTATCGTGCCAATACCCGTATGCCTGATTATGCCCAAATTAAACACTGGTGCCGTGCTGAACAACCTTTTTCTTTAAATAATCAGATGTTAACCGATAACGGAAAATTGCGTAGAGCAGTCATTCAGCAACAGTATCAGACAGCTTTGGCACATCCTACAACGTATTTAATGGCTGATCTTGGAGATGTTTCACAGATAGACATCAACCTGTCAGTCATCAATAGAGATAGAGAGAAATCACATGAATATTGCACAACAGCAATTCAAACATTCCCCACAACAAATTAAAGATCGTTTGGTGGAGCACGGTTGGGTTTTACTTAGAAATGAACATTATGATGTGAATGCGTTTAGTGGGCTGATGAGCAATATTTGCCAAAAGCTGACCTATGACCCTGCACGTGAAAATGTGACCCGACAATCGCAAAAAGTAGATGCAGGTACGCAGGCAATGGGACTGCATATAGAAAATGGTTCAACCCCAATGCCGCCTGATATTATTGCTTTTTTTAGTGAAAAAAGTGCTTCGCGTGGTTCGCAGACTACTTTATGTGATGGACATGAGGTATGGCAAAAACTGCCTGACACACTGAAACAGAAATTTGCTGAACCGATGACCATCAGCCGTTACTTACCTAAAGTAATGTGGCAAAAGTATGTGGCAAAAGTATGTGGCAACTGCACTCAATATTGCCGATGCTGCACAGGTCGGGCAGCGGGAACTCGCTCATTTTATTGCGATGATTCCTAGACAACGGATTCGCCCTGCGCATGATGAAGGCGTACAGTACGATTTAAGCATGCCGATGATTCGCCATGACAATTTAAAAGCTGTGCCTGCCTTTGCCAACACCTTGTTGGGGCCTTCTTATAATTACGAAAAGCCGCGTTTTTACTTTGCCGATGGCAGCGAAATCCAAGCGGAATTATTGGAAGAGTTGGCAGAGCGATGCGAGCGTGAAACCTCAGAAATTGACTGGCAAGATGGTGATGTGGTGCTCATTGATAACAAGCGCTTTATGCATGGCAGACGTGAAATATTGGTGCCATTAGAAGATCGTAAACTCTATATTTGTATGGGCTTGGGACTGAATCCTGCATTTTTATAATTGAGTTGTATCGAATATCTTAAAATTGAGAGTATCTTTTATGTCAAATTTAACTGCGGTGATTTTCGGGGCAACAGGCGGGATTGGTCATGCGATTGCGCATCATTTTGCTGAAAAAGGCTTAAACTTAATTTTGGTTGGGCGTAAGCAAGACACCTTGCAACAACTAGAGCAAAGTCTGGCGCAGCAGTATCCTCAGTTGCAATTACACAGTCTGCGTTGTGATTTAATTGATGCCAGCAGTCGTCATGATTTTATTCAGGCACTTGCCGCATTAAAACAGCCGATTCATTACTATATTAACAATGCAGGCATGAATGATTTTCGTCTGTTTGCGCAGCAATCACAGGATACCATTGAGCAAATGATGTTGGTCAATGTGGCTTATCCGCTGCAACTGATTCAGGATGTGATTCCATATATGTCGGACAGTCAGCCGAGTCAGATCATCAATATTGGCTCGACTTTTGGCAGCATCGGCTATACTGGCTATGTGAGTTATTGCGCCAGTAAGTTTGCCTTGCGTGGTGCAACTGAAGCGTTGGCGCGAGAGTATTGTCAGACTGCCATTCGTTTTAGATATTTCTCCCCACGCGCGACCAATACCAGTATGAACAATCCCGATGTGATTGAAATGAATATCAAAATGGGTACAAAAGTGGATTCACCTGAATTTGTGGCACAAGAACTGTATCAATTTTTACAAACAGACCGTCAATCCTATCAGGTCGGTTATCCTGAAAAAGTCTTTGTCAAACTGAATCAGTTGATGCCTAGCCGAGTTGCGGCTGCCATTCAAAAAGATTTAGACACCATTTATGAATATGCAGATCAAAGCAAAGCGTCCTTTATTCAGCAAACTTCCGCCTCATAAATGATATTTTTTTCGATAACGCCATAAGGTGGTTCGGCTAATGCCCAAGGCTTGTGCCACCAATTCAGTTTGCCCCTGATATTTTTCCAGTAAATCCTGCAGTGTGTCTTTATCTACTTTATTGTTGGTTTTGATGGGCAGCTCAATAGGTTGTGGCGTTGGGGTAGCTGTGGCGAGTTTCAAACTAGCATGCACAATTTCATCGGGTAAATCGTGTTGATCAATTTCCGTTTTACCTGCTGACATGGTCAATGCATACAGCAAGGTATTCTTTAATTCACGCACGTTGCCCGGCCAGTCGTAATTGATTAATACCTTCAGTGCTTGCTCGGTCAAATGTGGCGTGACCTGAAACTGGGCTTGTTGTTGCAAAATAAATGCTGCAATTTTAGGGATATCTTGTTTACGTTCACGTAGTGGTGGCACAAAAATTGGAATCACCCGTAAACGATAAAGTAAATCTTGGCGAAATCTGCCTAAACGCGCTTCTTCACGTAAAGCGCGATGGGTTGCGGTAATAATTCTGACATTCGATTTAATCGCTTTTTCACCGCCCAAAGGGGTGAATTCGCCCGTTTCTAATACTCGCAATAATTTGGCTTGCAGTTCCAGTGGAATTTCTGCAATTTCATCTAAAAATAAAGTACCACCTGCAGCACGTTCAAACACACCTTTATGCTCACGAATTGCCCCTGTAAATGCACCTTTCACATGCCCAAACAATTCACTTTCTAAAATATTGGCATTTAAAGCCGCGCAGTTAATCGCAATAAAGACTTGTGCATGCCGTTGGCTGCGTGCATGTACTGCTTGCGCCACCAACTCTTTACCACTACCAGATTCACCACGCACCAAAACAGGAAACTCAGTAATCGCTACCCGTTCAATAATGGAATACATATGCTGCATTTGTGGCGAATCACTATGGAAAAACTCCGCCAAACTATTTTGTGCTTGGGCAGATGGGGTGAGTGTTTGTGATGACACTGTTGCAACGCTAGGCTGCAGAAAGAATAAACATCCTGTGAAATCGGCTGTATGGACACGAATATTTAAGCTGTGGTAGTGCCATGCCTTAGCACTATTCGGGAGTTGCAGCAGACCTGTCTGTGGTTGTGATGTTGATTGTGATTGTAGTTTTAATTTCAATAATTGGTTTTTTAATGTTTTACCCGTAGCTGCAGAAACAGAAGCATCTTGTGCATATTCATAAATCCATGTTTGAGCAATGTCGTCATAAACATAGAGCAAACTGTCTGGACAAAGTTGTTGTAAATGAAACAAAAAGCTTTCAAGACTGGCTTGTTGTTCAAAGTCATGTATCGCATTCATGATGTTTCATCTTTTGTTTCATTATTGATTCAATTGAAACACAAAATGCAACAGATGTGAAACATGGAGAATGATCTAAATTAAACAATATCTCTTAATATATTGTATTTTATTAATATATTTAAAAGAGATTAAGTTGGCACTATATTTGCAAAATTAAGAATAACAAAATATAAAACTCAGTATCTATCTCATGATCTTTCATCAATTTTTTGAAGCTGACAGCTCGACCTATACTTACTTATTGGCATCTGAACAAACCCGTGAAGCGGTGCTGATTGACCCTGTAATTTCAGAGGTTGAGCAATATGCTGCTTTTCTAGAACAGCATGATTTGCAATTGGTGTATAGCTTAGATACGCACGTACACGCTGACCATATTACTGCTGCCAACGAACTCAGAACACGTTTTGGTTGTAAAACTGTATTACATCGTAATTCAGGTGTGGTGTGTGGCGATATTTTCATTACCGATGGCAGCGCCATTCGTGTGGGTGAATTATTGATTGAAGCACGTTATACCCCGGGTCATACCAACGCCTGTACCAGCTATGTGGTCAATGGCATGGTATTCACTGGCGATGCGTTGTTAATTGATGGTTGTGGTCGTACTGACTTTCAGGAAGGCAACCCAGCGACTTTATATGACAGCATTCATCTACAAATTTTTAGCTTACCTGATGACACTTTGGTGTACCCAGGGCATGACTACAAAGGGCGTGTGTCTTCTACCGTTGGGCAGGAAAAACGCAATAACTCGCGTTTAGGACAAGGGCGCACCAAAGCGGAATTTATTACCCTCATGCAGAATTTAAACCTGCCTTATCCAAAACATATTGATGTGGCTTTGCCTGCCAACAAAGTTTGTGGCAAGTGATGTTTGCACAGCACAACATAGTGATGGAATAGGGGGAAATACGCATGTGGATGTTAATCCTAGAAGGCTTGGCGATTGGTACTTTGCTGGGTTTAACTGGGGCAGGGGGCGGTATTCTTGCCGTTCCTGCACTTATGGCAAGTCAGGGCTGGACTGTGGCGCAGGCTGCACCTGTCGGTTTATTGGCAGTCACTTTGGCGGCTTTGGTTGGCACAGTTGAAGGCTTGTTCAAACGTATTGTACGTTATCGTGCTGCATTGTGGATTGCCCTAATCAGTATTCCATCTGCGCGTTATGGGGTGCATTTGGCAGGTATTGTGCCGCCCATGTGGTTAACACTGGCGTTCAGTCTGGTCATGTTTATTGTGGCGTATCGTATTTTCTTTAATAAGGTCAACGACCAAACTAACCCACCGTGTAAGGTAAACCAAAACACAGGACGCTTAATTTGGAATGTTAAAACGGCGTCTTTGCTTGGTGGTGTGGGTGTAATTGCAGGCTTGCTGACGGGTTTGTTGGGTGTGGGCGGTGGTTTTATTATTGTGCCGTTATTGCGTAAATTTACCGATTTGGATATGCGCAGTATCGTCGCAACCTCTTTGATGATTATTTTCCTGATTGGTGGCGTGAGTATTTCAGCACACGTTTTAGATGTCTTTCAGTACCCAATGGCAGTCACCATCACCTTTGTTCTGGCGTGTATTGTCGGGATGTTACTTGGACGTACTTTGGTACATCGCATGAATAGCAATACTGTACAAAAGGTATTTGCTACAACAGTCATTGGTGTTGCGTTCTACCTCATTTATACAGCGATTATGGCTTAAGTCTAATATTTGGATACTATGTTTTTACTTTGAACTGCAGTATTGTGAATAGGTAACGTATTGTTAAGTGTAAGAAAAAGCACTAGACCTAGACCAAATTAAAGATTAGTTTAGCTGTATAAGATGACAAGGAGCCAAGAATGAAAAAACATTTATTTTGTGTGGGTGTCGAGTTCCGCAAAGCATCCGATGAAACAGGCTCTTATGCGTATTTGACCGCATATTTAGGCGCAGATGACTTACATGAAGCGATTGATCGCGTTCAGAAACAACTGGAGCAAGAAGGCAATAAAGTATTGTTCGTTCGTGGTTGCTGGGTTGTCGATGCCGATTGTGATGATGGTTTCTGCCCAACTGAAGAAAGTAATGCTGCCTCTAAAGCAGACCTACTGTTCAACGATGAAATCTATTATGGCAAATTGCAGCAATGGTCAATCAACAATGGCTATGAATACTGAGTAAAATGTTGGCTGAGTAAGATGCCGATGGGTTCAGTTTACTGACCTGTGAATATTTAAAAAACCGCGTTTGAATGATTCAAGCGCGGTTTTTTTATTCTTCATCAACCAAATGAACAAGTACATATTTTTCAAACCAGATCGGAAACTCTCCTTTAAAATCTGGATTAATGATCAATGTATCTCCGTTAGTCACTTCACAGATATAAGAAGCCATATTCTTGGTCGCATTACTTGAGTTATCAAATAAATACGCTCGGTCGGATACTTCAATCGCATCAATCAACATGTGCATAGTGCGGAAATAGCGTTCACGGATTTTAATTTCTTCGACTGGATGACCACCATTTTTCACACTTTGTTTAACTCGGTCCACATTAATATCAGGGTCCTCAGTCGTCACAAAGTATAAATAGGTACGATAGCCTTGCGTTTTAGCATCTCGCAAAAACTCGATTTTACTCTCATGAGACATTACGGTTTCAAATGTAAATCCAACCTTAAGCGTAAGTAACTCTTTACGGATGACATCAAGAATTCGGGCTGCGAGGTAGGAATCAATCGTGTTCCCGCTTAAGTCGATTAAGCTTCCATCAATCACAGGATCTACTGAGAGGAGAGGACTTTTGCTTAGAGTACCATCTGCATTTTTTAGTGGTCGACTTGCTTGAGTAAGATAATCAACCAATATGTTTGCATTAATGCGTATATCAAATTGACTTAGATCAAGAATGGGTGTGGCTTTAAGATCGCGCTCAAGGTTGTCAGCATTCAAAAACAATTTAGATAAACGGCTATCTAAACCATTAATCATCGTACTTTTGCCCGATCCATTTGGACCCGCAAACATTCTGATTCGAGGTGTTTTTGGCAACATAAATTATTCTGCAGTAGCCTCTATGTTACGTTTTCTAATTTTAAAGGTTCTGCGACCATTAAACTGGCGGGCTAGATCAGGGTTCCGATCAGATAACTGTTTGATTAAAACTGGTTTGCCATTCGGGGTTTTGCTGACTAAGGCATCATTTTCCACATAAAGTACTCGATCACTGTGAGCTACTGCAATGAAGCGTTCACGCAAAACGTCAGCTGCAGCTGTAGCGATTTCACTTTCATTGGTTCGGTTTCTAGTTGACATATCTAAAACCTCTAGGTGATTAAGTTTCATGGTTAGCGCGTCAATTCTTGGATTAAGAATAAATTGCTCTATTTAATCAATATATGCGTATTTTGATTAAATTCCAAGAACAGTATGAAGCTAGTAAGTATTATATTTTTGCATTTCTGATGCTATCAGAATACCACATCAACCGTTTTTTAGCATTGTGTCGCATGTAACTTGAAATGCAGATATTTTATTGCTTTTGATATTGAGCTAAAACATCAGTTTCCAGCGCTGAAAACTTTAGAGCCTACTTAAAAGGACGTCCTTCGCCTTGTTCTTCATAAGTCACACCATCTCGAATGTGGTACAAGCGTTTAAAGGTAGGGATGATTTTATCGTCATGTGTGACTACAATAATTGCAGTTTGAAATTTTTCTGCCATTTCGTGTAATAAGCGAATCACGGTCATCGCGCGTACACTATCCAATGGTGCAGTGGGTTCATCGGCTAAAATCACAGGCGGTTGATTAATCAAACCACGTGCAATGGCGACACGCTGTTGTTCACCACCAGACAATTGCCCAGGCATGGCATGTACCCGATGCTGCACATCGAGCGCCGTTAAAATTTCCAATGCGCGGGCGCGGGCAATGTCATTGGCTACGCCTGCTAACATCGGCAGCAGCGCTACATTATCCAAAACATTTAAAAAAGGAATTAAGTACGGGGTTTGGAACATAAAACCAATTTTATCGCGGCGTAAGGCACTTAAGTCTTTGACTAACCAACGTTGATCAAAAATCACCTCATCGCCCAAAGTCATGCGTCCTTCGGTAGGATCAATCACGGCACCTAAACATTTGAGCAAGGTGCTTTTACCCGAACCTGAGGGGCCAATCAGCCCAACCACTTCACCGGGTGCAACCTGCATTTTGACATCTTTTAAGGCATAAAAGGCATTGTCACCTTGTCCAAAACGCTTTTTTAAACCTTCAATTAAAATGCCGTGTGTCATGTTATCCCCCAATTGCTTCGGCAGGGTCAATGCGCAGTGCCATCCGAATTGCAACCAAACTGGCTAACATGCAAATCAGCATCACCGCAATAAATCCAAAAATAGAATCTTGCGGAACCAATAAGACATATTTCGGGAAATATGGTGCGGCAAAGGTTGAACTGATTTTACCAACAGCAAACCCAATTAATCCAAGCGCGAGTGCTTGTTGCAAGATCATCCAAGCGATTGTGCGATTGCGTGTGCCAATTAATTTTAAGACCGCAATTTCACGAATTTTGTCCATAGTCAGGGTATAAATAATAAATGCCACAATCGCGGCGCTGACCAAGGCCAAAATCACCAAAAACATGGCAATTTGTTTGGCGGATGTGGCAATCATTTTGCTGATTAAAATGTGTTCCATCTGCGGGCGGGTATAGACTGTTAGTTGTTGCCAACGCTGAATATGTGCTGCTGTTTCTTCAGCTGAAGCACCTGCATTTAAACGGACTAAAATAGCATTCACATAACGGTTGCTACTTTGTGCATTGAGTACGCTTTCAAGCAAGTCAGGATAAGCAGGGCGGTTATAAATTGGGTTTACTGCAATTCGTCTACGGTCTTGTAAAATGGCAGCATTGTCCTTTTGGAATTGCGCCTGTTGTGCATCTTTCAGCGGAATAAAAATCATCGGGTCACCACCCGAAGACACCATGCGTCGGGTTAAACCCACCACGGTAAAGGTGTTACGACGGATTTTAATACGATCACCCAACTTTAATCCCGTACTCATGTCGGCTACGGCTTCATAGTGCCCGCGGGTCAATTGACGTCCTGCCAATAAATGTGGCGGCCACCCCAAGTTATTCCACGCATGTTCACCTGTTTGAATCCCGACCACCATCGAGCGAATATCTTTATCTTGATGATGCACTTGCATGGTTAAATAAGTAATATTTGAAGCATGCGCCACCCCGGGCATATTCATCACGCTGCGATATAAATCATCACGCACACTTGAAGGTTCTGCATAAGGGCCAAGTGTATCTTGCTGCACTACCCATAGGTCAGCACCACTGTTATTCAGCAGGGCTTTGGCATCATCTACCATGCCGCGATACACGCCAGCCATAATTAAGGTCACACCAATCAGCAAGCCGAGTCCAAAGCCAGTAAATACAAATTTACCCCATGAATGGAAAATATCACGACCTGCCAGACTAATCATTTAGCTGCTCCTGCAAGTTGCTTGACAACCCGTAAACGGTTTTTGGCATGTAGGGGTTTTTCACTATACAGCACCACTTGATCATTTTCGGATAAGCCTGCGAGCACTTGCACATCGCCCGCTAAATTTGAACGTCCTAATTGAACTTCAACAAATTGCGGCTTTTCGGCCACAACTTTCCACACGCCTACTTGGTTATTGATACGGTGAACTGCCGCATTGGGAATGGTTAAGCTGCGTGCCAATGGTGCGAGGCTGATGGTGACTTCTGCTAACTCACCCAAAGGCGGAAGAGGCGTTGGAGGTTGATTAAAAACCACTTTAGCTAAAATTTCTTCGGTAATGGCATCGGCACGAGGTTCTACCCATAACACATGACCTGCCAAAGCATTATTTTGCCGTGAACGTAAATGAATTTGAGCTGGTAAGTCAGCAGCTAAACCAATCGCACTGGATTGATCGAAACGGGCATTCATCCAAATGGAGTTAGGATCGACAATTTCTAGTACGGTTTGACCTGCTACCACCGTTGAACCCGGTTCTGCATAACGTGCAGTGACGACACCTGCAGCTGTGGCCACTAAATTTAAATTATCACGCTGTGCTTGTAAGGTATTCAGGTCTGCACGTGCTTTATTGAGTTCTTGTTGCATCGCGCTGAGTGCCGCCGTTGCCAAATCGAGCTCTTGTTGTTTAATGGCTAAAGATTCTTGGCTGGTGGCATTGATTTTAGCTAGTTGTTGATAACGATTGACTTGTTGCTGCGCAAAATTTTGACGGATTTGAGTGTCTTGTTGCTGAGCGGTAATTTTTTGGATTATCGCACGTTGAGCCAATAAACGATCTTCTAGATCGACAGGATCCATTTCGCCTAACAGTTGTTCTGCTTGTACGTTATCGCCAATATCTACTTTTAAGTTTTTTAAGCGACCTGCTGCAGTTGGGCCAATTTTATAATTATAACGCGCTTCAACGGTTGCTACGCCAAACAGGCTAGGTTGAATGGATTGATATTTGACTTGCGTGAGGGTGACGTTGACAGGGGCAAATGGGCCTGTGCGTAAGACTACGTAAATTAACAATAAAACCAAAGCTACAATGACCACAATCACGGAAATCGTTCGCTTGCCTAAGGGAAATACCTGCATGTGTACTCCGCATAATTTTTTATCAATTAAGGATAATATAATCTATTTTGTTGTTGTGCGGGGGAGTTATTCGGTTTGGGGAGTGAAAGCGAAAAATGTTTGGAGATGAATAAACCGTCCAATAAAAAGGCTCAAATCCTAAAAGTGGATTTGAACCTGTATTGTGCAAAAGTGAGCAATCCTGATCATTTTTCGTGAAGTTTTACCTCAATTTGATAGTCGTCTTGGGTCACTTTAATTTTATGGTCTTTATATTTACGTTTGCTTGGCGAGAGTGCAGAGCTAGTCACTGCCTTATGGAAATCACTATCTGACATGAAAAAATAATAAGCCTTATAGCCCAATAATATTTTCTCAATTTTATTGCCTTTAGTCTGAGCATCACTGATCAATGAATTTAGATACTTTAAGCTGATGTTTGCTGACATTCCTGAACCTTAAAATATAAAGTTGAAATTTCTAAGAATTTATAAGCAACAAACATTACAAATTTATGACAAGGGTTGTTTGAGAGATGTACTTCGCTTCAGGTCATTATAGATCTAAAAGTTGTGGGTCAAATTGACGCAATTTTGACCCAATTTATTCAAATTTGGGTCAATTTGTTCTGGATAGCATTGGACGCAAAACCCATAGAAAAAGCCTTAAACACTGATGTTTAAGGCTTTTTTAGTCATATTTAGTTATGTAACTTCATATGAATTTAAGAATTTGGTGGAGATGGCGGGAGTTGAACCCGCGTCCGCCAACACTACACTCGAGAATACTACATGCTTAGATATCGTCTATTGTTTTAACACTCTAAGACCCGACGAACAGGGTTTAAAGTGCGATCCTCTAAGTTTGGTATAAAGTCCCGAGGCTCAACTCTATACGGACTTGTGTGCGTGCGCTTCAGTCGGGTTCACTGACCACAAGTATTCAGTGAAGCGGACAAGCGGCCCTTAGGCAGCTAGAGCGTAAGATTCGTCGTTTGCGACTATTTTAATGCAAATTTGATTTACGAGAGAAAATGCGCTCTCGGCATGCATCTATGAGCTTCATCATCAGCGTCGAAGCCAATAACATCCCCATATCACAGCGCAATCATAGCATAGCTGGCAAAAATTACGATGTATTTTCTGCACAATTACACATTTCGATGCGCTTAGTTACATAATTGCGCTAATATTTTATTTTTCAAGTCAAACACAATAAAAAATATGAGTTATTTACTAGCACTCGATCAAGGCACAACCTCTAGTCGCGCTATCATCTTCAATGAACACGGACAAGTTCAGGCAACGGCACAACGAGAAACCCATATTCAGACCCCACATTCAGGTTGGGTGGAGCAAGATGCTCAAGAAATCTGGTCAAATCAAATTGCTGTGGTGCAACAGGCTCTGGCGACTGTAGGTATTTTGGCTAAAGACATTCGCGCAATTGGTGTGACCAATCAACGTGAAACCACAGTGGTGTGGGATAAACGCACAGGCAAACCATTAGCGCCTGCAATAATTTGGCAAGATCGTCGTGCGGCTGATTGGTGTCATCACTTGATTCAAAATAATCAGATGCAATTGATTCAGGAAAAAACAGGTCTGCGTATAGATCCGTATTTTAGTGCAGGAAAACTGGTGTGGCTGCTTGAGCATGTCGATGGATTAAAAGCATTGGCACAGCAGGGGCATGTGGCTTTTGGCACCATCGACAGTTGGTTAATCTGGAATTTGACCCAAGGCGCAGAGCATGTCATTGAAGCGAGTAATGCTTCAAGAACGATGTTGATGAATTTACATCACCAAACTTGGGATGAAGAATTGCTGGAATTATTTCAAATTCCCGCATCAGTTTTACCTAAAATTATTGCATCCGACAGCTATATTGCAGATACCGCAACGGGTTTATTGGGGGCGAATATCCCAATTACAGGTATTTTAGGCGATCAGCAGGCGGCGTTGTTTGGGCAATCGTGCTTTGAAGTTGGAACAGCAAAAAACACCTACGGCACAGGCTGTTTTATGTTGTTTAATACAGGCAATCAGGTGCAATTTAGCCAAAATAAGTTACTCACTACTTTGGCGTGGCAATGTCAAAATCAAACCCATTTTGCCCTTGAAGGCAGTGTTTTTATGGCAGGTGCTGTAGTGCAATGGCTGCGCGATGGTTTGGGTATTATCCAAAAAAGCAGCGATGTGGAACAACTTGCCAATAGTGTAACTTCTAGCGATGGTGTAGTGCTAGTTCCTGCATTTACAGGGCTTGGTGCGCCACATTGGGACAGTGAAGCGCGAGCGCTTTTATGTGGAATGTCACGTGGCACCAACAAGGCACATATTGCCCGTGCTGCCTTGGAATCCATTGCATTTCAGGTGTCGGATGTACTCACTGCGATGCAATCCGATTTAGATCATCCACTGAAAGAGCTTCGAGTCGATGGTGGTGCTAGTCAAAATGATATGTTGATGCAATTCCAAGCCGATATTTTAAATGTGCCTGTGTTACGTCCTAAAATGTTGGAATCAACCGCTTGGGGAGCAGCAGCTATGGCAGGTTTAAAGGCGGGTGTATTTTCTGACTTATCTGAAATTTCAGCATCTTGGCAGTTAGATCGGGTATTTGAACCCCAAATGAATGAAGCAGAGCGTGCAGAACATTTAGCGCGTTGGCAACAAGCCTTAAAACGTGCTAAGTCAGACTTATAATCAGCGCTATTTCTAAAATAACGCTAAGTTGAAATAAATCTTTAAACCACAAGCCTCATCAGCAAAACTTTTGAGGCTTGTAGCTGTTTTTTCGTTACTTTGATCTTTTAGATTACGCCTTACATTGCCTCACGTTGAGCTTCATCTTCTAGATAACTTTCCAAAGAATCATCTAGTGCATAAAGCCATGGTGTGTGATGCGGTTTAGCCATTTTTCCTGTCATCACTGAGCGATAAACTTTATCTCTAAAGCCCATAATATTTTCTTTTTTATGCTTTTTCCATTGCATGAAAATATCGTGTACTGCATCAATATTGAAAGATGGATAGTCGGTCTGCGCAATCAGGCGTTTGATGTAATCCCCTTGAAAACGTGCAGATTGTTCATCGCTCATTAAGCGTTGTTCTTTTTCATGCAAGGTTTGGGTATGGCTTTGCATTTCGTCTATGCTTGGCAACGCAATTTTGCCCAAAATCACATCGCGGACAAACCATGCCTGCGCATCGAACATATTGAAGGTGTACCATTGATCTTGCATACCCAAATAGAACAAACGTGGATTCTTTTCCCAAACCACACCTTGATATAAACCTAGTGGATAAAGGCAGTTATGCGTTCTGAGGCGCAAGCCATCTTCAATAAACGGGAAGTGGTGTAAATAGCCCGTACATAAAATAATGGCATCAATTTTGGCCGATGTTCCATCACCAAAATAAGCAGTATTTTCATCTACACGCAGTAATTGTGGTTTTTCAGACCAGTTTTTGGGCCACTTAAAGCCCATGGCTTTACTGCGATAGCAACTGTAAATTTGTTTGGCGCCGTATTTATAACATTGCGAACCAATGTCTTCGGCAGAGTAGCTGCTGCCCACCAACAGCACTGATTTACCTTTAAATTCCAGTGCATCACGGAAATCATGCGCGTGTAAAATACGACCATGGAATTGATCAAAGCCTTCATAAACAGGGACACGCGGGGTAGAAAAGTGCCCAGAGGCCACCACAACATAATCAAACTGTTCTGAATAATGACGTTGCTGTGCGTAATCTTCGACATCAACCGTAAATTTTTGCATCGCATCATCATAATGAATATGCTGAACGGCGGTATTAAAGCGGACTAAGTCTTTCACCTGTGCTTTTTCTGCACGACCTTGAATATAATCCCACAACACTGCGCGTGGCGGATAAGACGCGATTGGTTTTTTGAAGTGTTCATCAAAAGTATAATCGGCAAATTCTAGCGCTTCTTTAGGGCCATTTGACCATAAATAACGGTACATACTGCCGTGGACAGGTTCGCCATGTTCATCTATACCTGTGCGCCAAGTATAGTTCCAGAGTCCACCCCAATCATTTTGTTTTTCGAAACATACAATTTCAGGAACTTGTAGACCTTTGGCCTTTGCTGACTGAAACGCTCTTAATTGGGCCATGCCGCTTGGGCCAGCGCCAATAATTGCAATTCGATCCATTGCTATCTCCATTAGTTTTTGAGTTCTTAATTACTTCTCCAATTTTGAGTGACACAATTCAGGATTTTAAATATCCGCATTATAAAAATAAGCAAATACAATCCTAAATTTAGAGATCAAGTAGATCTTGTCAAAATAGGATGTGAATTAAAAAAATAGAAAAAATAAAACACACTAAAGACAGTAAAAATTGCTTAAGCAACTCATCTTTATAAAAAAATGTGTTTTACAAGAAGCATGATCTTATCATAATTTTTGATTAATTTTGGTTTTGCTTAGTTGTAAAAGTGAATTTAAAGTCATTGCTGTTGTTGTTTTGGTTTGATCAATTGGTATATTTTATTGATTTTTATAGAGAAAATAAGATGAAAATTTAAAGCTAATTTTTATCTCATTTTGCCCAATATAAAGGTGATTTTGATGAGATTGTTGCAAAATCTACAATGATATACAGAGGATTGAAAACTGAATCTTAGGCAACATTTTCAGAGAGCCATACCCGAAGTGGACTTCTGAAAAATTAAAAGGATGCTGTGATTGATAGGTGTAATGAAAGTTTAGTTTTTATAAGCCATGAAAGCAGTAGCGTATTTATCAAGCTTTATCTAATGATTGAATGTGCTTTGCGTACATTCAATCATTAAAGTTTGTGGCGACTCAGTAATTAAAGTTTACGCCACACCTTATTTTCATCTTCTAAAGAGACAGTAAAGTTAAATTCGTCGTCTACGGTAACCAAGTAGGAGTTAGGATTAACCAATAAAACTTTTAAAATTGTACCTTGCTCGAATTCAATTGGTGCGCAGTTTTCTTTACGTAGAACAATAGGTTCAAGTAGCTCAATAGCAATGTTTTCTGTTGGAGATTCCATACCGCACCCTAAATGAGTTATTTTTAATCAACTGTATTATATAGTAAATTGATGAATAATCTACACAAAATCGTAAATTTGTGTCGGGTTTAAATATTTTGTACTTGAATTGTTGGTCAAAAAATCGCAATAAATTTGCCCAATACTTCATAATTTGACATTTTAAAAATATAAGAAATTGAAATTTGATGTAATTTCTTAGATGAATGGCAAATGAACAGCGCAGTAAAATATAGCCGATTGATGAAATTTACAGTTTTCAGTATAAAAATAAAATTATTGCTGAAAAAACAGCGTATAAAGTATAAAAGTTAAAGTATCCATTCACGCTTTTTTAAGTGGTGAAGGCACTGGGTTTTACATTCCAATTTAAAAAATAAAGGCTTTTTGTCTGCATGTTTAAGTCATTTTTTCCAAATCCAAAGTGGTTTTTTATTTCATTGCTTGTTTGGTTCGCGATCAATCTGGCTTTATGGTACTCGGGCGGTAGCGCATGGGGTAGTTGGATTGGCTTCCCGCAAGGCTATGCCGAAGCAACATTACCCATCGATGTCAGCCGTTTTTGGTCACCTGCATTTTTATGGTTTTATCTGTGGTTTTTTGTGGCAACGACGCTGTTTGCCATTTTCTGGAAACTTAAAGCAAATCACCCATGGCAGCGCTGGTCGGTATGGGGATCGGCATTCATCCTGTTTAATATTTGGTTTGGGGTACAAGTCAATGTTGTGGTGAATGCCTGGTACAACCCATTTTATGACCTGATTCAAAAAATGCTCAGTAGTGGCGGTGGAGATGTCAATGAACTCTATGCAGGTGTGCTGACCTTTTTATACATCGCCATGGTGGCAGTGACCTTAATGGTTTTGAATTTATTTTTTGTTAGTCACTATGTTTTTCGTTGGCGTACGGCAATGAATAATTATTACACCGCACATTGGGAAAAACTCAGACATATTGAAGGGGCTTCACAGCGTATTCAAGAAGATACCATGCGCTTTGCCAGAACCATGGAAACTTTAGGGGTAAATTTAGTCGAAGCCCTAATGACTTTGTTGGCATTTTTACCTGTGCTGTTTAGTTTGTCTGTGCATGTCAAAGCCCTGCCTATAGTGGGGGAAATTTCGTATGCCTTAGTTTGGGCTGCAGTGGGTTGGGCAGTATTTGGTACAGTGGTGTTAATTGTGGTGGGTGCGAAGTTACCAGGTCTGGAATTTAATAACCAAAAAGTTGAGGCGGCTTATCGTAAAGAATTGGTTTATGGTGAAGATCACGCTGAACGTGCTGATCCGCTGAGTTTAAAAGAACTGTTTAGCAAAGTGCGTTTGAACTATTTCCGTTTATATTTCCACTATGCCTATTTTAACTTGGTACGCATTTGGTACATGCAATTGGACAATATTTATGGTTTATTTGTGTTGTTCCCAAGTATTGCCGCAGGGGCTATTACATTGGGTTTGATGATGCAAATTGCCAACGTATTTGGCAAAGTCCGTGAATCTTTTCAGTATCTGATTGCATCTTGGCCAACCATTATTGAGCTCTTGTCTATCTATAAGCGTTTAAAAGCATTTGAATCGACATTGGATCACTAGTTGTGGTGGCGACATCCATGATTTGTTGTGGATGTCGCGTTCACATGTTCAGAGCCATGATTGCTAAATATAAATAGATCTGAACAGTTGTATAAAAAATAATATGAGTGTTAGTATTCAAAATCATAAAAAACTGTGATGAATTGGATTGTTTTATAAAAATATCAAACTTGATTCAAATAAAATTATGATTAATTAACTATAAAATCAAGGTGTTGTATTTGTTATTTTGCACCAATTCATATATTTTCATTGATATAAAAACAATTGAGAATTGAGACGTGACCTGCAAAAAATTACTCTTGATTGGGGGGATTGGCAGCCTATTATTTGGTTGTGCAACAGTTGATCAATTTAGCCCAAATTCGGTGAAGCATTTTGCATCTGCACAAGAACTGATTGTTCAAAAAAACTTAAATCAGCCCAGTGGTGCTGCCAAAGAATATGTCTATTATTGGGGGCCGCAGCGCAAAGATCAGCCTGCTGAATCTATGATTCCACGTAAATATATGGGCAGCTATTGTCAGTCACAACATGGACGCTTAACGCTGGCCTATAAAAGCTCAATGAGTTTAGTCAAAAATGCGTGGTCTAAAAAATTACTCAATACGTATCGAGATGTAAAGCAAGGGATTGGGGCATACCGTTGTGTAGGTAATCAGGGCGAAAGTTGGATTGTATCGATTGAGCCAGTGGCGGAGCGCCAGTTGGAACAGCGTGGTGAAGCGCGAGTGGTGAGTTTGGTCACTAAAATAATGTCTGAAGATGAAGCGCGACGTTTTTATCGCACGGCTTCTGCACCTGCAAAGGCCGCACCTAAAGCAGTTCCAAGTAATCCAAAAACAACAAATGCAACCAAAGTTGCTGAAGTGAAAGAAAAACCTGAAGAGAAAAAAGAGCCTGTAGTTGCACCAGTAAAAACAGCTCCACCACGCGTGGTTGAAACACCACAACAGCAACAGACACGTTTATATGTCGCAGCGCGTCGTGATTTAAACAGTGGGCGTAATCAGATTAATGCCTGTAATAATGCACAACGTGCTTATAACTATGGCAAGTTACAAGGTGCAGAAGGTACACGTATTTATACAGAATCTGGCATGTTGGTGGCACGTTGTTTAACGGGTGTTTCGAGTTATCGGAGTCGTTTTCCAAATTCAGATGTGCAGGCGAAACGTATTTTGCAGAATTTAGCCAATAATTATAATCATGCAGGGGCTAAGAATATGTTGAGAGGAATGAAATGAGGAGCGCATAATTTCTGATCTGCTCTTCATTTTAAAATTTAAATATTTATCTCTCCCTTGCACCACAGTGCAGTTTATCACTAGTGCTTGTTTTAAAGACCTTTCCAATATTAAAGTTTTGATGGCATTTAATTTGTAATGGAAGCTCCTTCTCCCACTTGGATGAGCAGTACTGCTGCGCAAGGGGGAGGGGTAATTTAAAAGATAAAACTAAATAAGATCAGGATAAAACTGCTCAAATTCTTTATTTATCGCCTCACCACGTAATAAATAGCCTTTGGGCTGAATATAACTATAAATTTCTCGTGCAGGCTGTTCATGCCAGCCAATATTAAATGCACAAAGTTTTGGGAAAAATTGTAGATGGTTGTAATTCAAATTATTATGAATCCAATAGGCGAGTTGTTGCCAATTGACTTGATCTTTTTCATACAGTGCTAAAAATGATGGAATGACAATACACGCCGTTGCCCCATAACCTTTTGCATCGGGATAGTCCCAAATGTGACTGGCAAAGTTTTTCTCATTACTTGCGCAGTTATGTCCTTTTTCATTTCCGAGTTGGTTCACGCTTGGTGAGCGATAAGCGGAGCGAATCGCAATTCGTCCAAATTTATCTTGGAGTGGTTCGAGCAGTTGTTGGCAGAGTTCTTTGCCTGTGCGAATGGCAATGTCAGGATGGTCGGGGAAGTTGGGTACACCATACCAATTAGCGATTTCGCTATAGAGGAAGTCACGCATAAAGAAAGACTTTGAAAGTTGAATTCGTCCTAAGTCTTCGAGTTTGGCGATGGAGGATACTTTTTTGATGGTCATATTTTAAAGTTTTCTAATCGATTTTTGATATATTTTGCTGAATTTTCAATACTTGGATAAACCGTTCTTTGGTTGATGTTGAGTAAATCTAATTCATCTAATATTGGCTTTTTATCATCTTTTTTTATTCTGACTTTATGAACGGTGAAATCATTATTACCATGTTCTGGTATTGCTTCTGCATCTAAACCAAAGATTAGAAAAGAGCCTGATTGAGCAATAATTCTTTCTTGGTTTAACCGACCTTTTACACAGAAGGTATTTTTAAGATCTTTGATTTCAATTCTAGGTTTGAAGTATGGTTTTTCATTTAATATACAGTGTAAGTATTGTTCATAAACTTTCTGATTAAGATCAGACTCATTTAGATGGGTTTTGGTTGAGTCGTTTTTTTGGCAATTAATAATATATTGGGATAGTTGATCTTTCTGATTAGAAGTAAGTTTTGCTAAATTTGTTAAACAAGAAATTTTATCAGAATCATAAAAACATATATCTGTTTTTTTTACGGAAATTATTACAACTTCAGCATCTTCATTGTGGTTTAAATTTTCACAAGCAAAGTAGAGTGCAGTTAATGGATTGCTAGATATATCAAGCAATCTAGTTGGCATTCCATAATGTTGCATTCGTGTGAGGATGTCAAAACCACTGATGTCATTACTGAATGAATTAGGTTCCATTGTGAGTAATTCACGGAATAACAGATGTTCACCTTCTAAATAAATTTTTCCTTTGCCACTGGGATCTTCACGTAAAAGTGATGGTAATAATTGGTACGAAAATTTTCCATGACCTCTATAAAAGACTTCGCTATTTTCTTTTTTGCTAGCAATGAATGTATTTATATCTTTAATTTTTTCTATATAAGTAGAAATACTATTTATATATGGTGGTGTAACAATAATTTCAGCTTCTACGCTAAAACTAGTTTCAATTGATACATTTATATGACCAATAATTTGAGGTGGACTTAGTAAGTCAATATTTTGATTTGGAAAAGTTTCTTTTATCTCTTCTAAATTTGAAAAGATATTAAGAGGTGCTAATTTTTCAAATAAATTAGAATTTTTAATCGCCCAATGTGTTCTGGTTTTTTCCCAACCCTCAAATTTTAATGCTTTTTCTAATTCTTCTAAATCACAAATATAAGTATATCTATTAGTATGTCCCTCTTTAGGTTTTAATGTTGATATTTTATCTGATAGTAATCTAAAAGTTGCGGTTATAGTATTATTATCATTATTTAACTTTGTCTCTCGTAATTCTGCTATTGCCACAAAATCTTGAAAGTTTTCAAAACAGATAAAGCAAGGGAAGTTACGTAAGATTAGTAAAGACTCTTCTGTTAGTTCTTTGAATTTTAATCGAATAGGCTCATCTGTATATTCAGCGAAACGACTGGTACTATAAGTAATGGATATAAAATTATTATCTAAAGTATCTATTTCTTGTTCTGAATAGCACTGTAGTAGATTGAAGTAAGCCATAAAAAACCCCGCATTGTGCGAGGTTTTTTATAACATGAAATCAAATGATTAGCGAATAAATCAACCAATCAATTTCTTCATCAACTCATTCACTTGCGCAGGGTTGGCTTTACCTTTCGCAGCTTTCATGACTTGACCCACAAGACCGTTGAAAGCTTTCTCTTTACCAGATTTATACTCTTCAACCATCTTCTCATTGGCAGCAAGTACGTCTTTAATAATTGCTTCAATCGCGCCTGTATCAGTTTCCTGTTTCAAGCCTTTTTCCGCAATAATTTCGTCCGCAGATTTGCCTTCGTCCCACATAAAGCCGAATACTTGCTTCGCAATCTTACCGTTAATGGTGTTGTCCACAATACGTGCAATCATGCCGCCCAACTGTTCAGCCGAAACAGGGGAATCCGCCAACTCTAAGCCTGCTTTGTTTAAAGCACCTGAGAATTCACCCATCACCCAGTTTGCTGCAATTTTACCGTGTGCCGTACCACCTGCTGCAGCAACTACAGCTTCGTAAAATTCTGACATTTCACGAGTCAATGTAAGCACGTGCGCATCGTACTCAGTTACACCAAAGTCCGCCACGAAACGTGCACGACGTGCAGCAGGAAGCTCAGGCATAGTCGCTTTAATGGCTTCAATTTGCGCATCTGGAATAACCACAGGCAACAAATCTGGATCAGGGAAGTAGCGGTAATCGTTCGCTTCTTCCTTCGAACGCATTGAACGCGTTTCCATCTTCACAGGGTCAAACAAACGTGTTTCCTGATCAATGGTGCCATCCCATTCCAAGATTTCCATTTGACGTTCAATTTCAACATTGATTGCCTGTTCAATGAAACGGAATGAGTTCAGGTTTTTCAATTCACAACGTGTACCGAAAGGTTGTCCCGGACGGCGTAATGACACGTTACAGTCGGCACGGAATGAACCTTCAGCCATGTTACCGTCAGAAATACCTAACCAACGTACCAGTGTATGAATCGCTTTAATATAAGCTACGGCTTCTTCAACCGAACGCATATCGGGTTCAGATACAATTTCAAGCAAAGGCGTACCTGCACGGTTGAGGTCAATACCTGACATGCCTTCAAATTGATCATGAATCGACTTACCCGCATCTTCCTCAAGGTGTGCACGGGTTACGCCAATGCGTTTGGTTGTGCCATCTTCAAGTTGGATGTCGATATGACCCAAGCCTACAATCGGGTTATCCATCTGGCTGATCTGGTAGCCTTTTGGAGAATCCGGGTAGAAGTAGTTTTTACGTGCAAATACAGAGGCTTGGTCGATGTAGGCATCAATACCCAAGCCAAAACGGATTGCCAAATCCACCACTTCTTTATTCAACACAGGCAAGACGCCCGGCATAGCTAAATCAACAAGGCTGGCTTGCGTATTTGGGTCTTGACCAAATTCGGTGGATGAACCTGAGAAGATTTTAGAATTGGTTGCAAGTTGCGTGTGAATTTCAATCCCAATTACGACTTCCCAGCCATCAATCAGGTTTGATTTGGGTTTAGCAGTATTCTTCGCCATTATGCGTTCTCCTCAGCAATTGCAGCGCGTTGAGTATGCCAATCGGTCGCTTGTTGATACTGATGTACCACAGATAACAGTTGTGATTCAGACCAGTAATTGCCAATCAATTGTAAACCTACAGGCAAGTGATCTTGGTCAAAACCAACAGGCGCACTAATTGCAGGTAAGCCCGCTAAGTTCACCGCGATGGTGTAAATATCACCCAAATACATTTCAACTGGGTCTAAAGACGCGCCAATTTTGTAGGCAGTTGTTGGTGCAGTTGGTGCTGCAATCACATCGACCTGTTCAAAGGCTTTTAAGAAGTCTTGCTGAATTAAACGACGGACTTTTTGCGCTTTCACGTAATAAGCATCGTAATAACCAGCAGAAAGAGCATAAGTACCAATCAAGATACGACGTTGCACTTCTGCACCAAAACCTTCAGAACGTGAGCGTTTGTAGAGGTCTAAAATATCTTGAGGATTTTCTGCGCGGTAGCCATAACGCACACCATCGTAACGAGAAAGGTTAGACGATGCTTCTGCAGGGGCAATTAGATAGTAAGTTGGCACGTAGCTTTCAGTCATGTTGAGATCAATCTCAACCAATACTGCGCCCAATTCTTCTAATTTTTTCAGTGATTCTTCAACACGTGCTTTCACCGCAGCATCTAAACCTGCCACATTGAAATATTGTTTCGGAATACCAATGCGTAAGCCTTTTAGCGTTGTTGCATTCAGGTTCGCGACATAATCTTCAACCGCTTTATCCATAGAGGTTGAGTCTTTGGCGTCATGACCTGCCATCACATTCATTAAATATGCGCAGTCTTCTGCAGAGCGTGCCATTGGACCTGCCTGATCTAAAGATGATGCATAAGCAATGATGCCGTAACGTGAAACACGTCCGTAAGTTGGTTTTAGACCTGTTAAACCACAGAAAGACGCAGGCTGACGGATTGAACCGCCTGTATCTGTACCTGTAGCAAATGGTGCAAGATCAGCCGCTACGACCGCAGCCGAACCACCTGATGAACCACCTGGTACATGGTCAAGTGCCCATGGGTTTTTAGTCGCGCCATAGAACGAACTTTCAGAGGTTGAACCCATTGCGAATTCGTCCATGTTCACTTTACCTAAAGTGACCAAACCTGCATTTTTACCTTGTGCCACCACAGTTGCGTCATAAGGCGAGATAAAATTGTCCAGCATTTTTGAACCCGCAGAGGTTTTAATGCCTTGGGTACAAAAAATATCTTTATGTGCAACAGGAATACCTGTCAGTGCTGTCGCTTGACCCGCCTGACGTAATGCATCGGCTGCATCCGCCTGTGCCAGTGCTACTTCATTGGTCACGGTGACATAAGAGCGCACTTGCGGATCAATTTTGGCAATACGTTTTAAATAATGTTCTGTTAGTTCGCGAGAGGAGAATTTGGCTGCCGCTAAACCCTCAGAGATTTCACGAATCGATAAGCGATGTAAATCTGTCATGAGAAAAATTCTTTTACCTTTTTATGAAGTCAAAATGTAACAGCCGAATAAATTATTCAATCACACGTGGAACAAGGTACAAGCCATCCTGAACTGCAGGGGCAACAGCTTGATATTGCTCACGATGATTCTGTTCGGTTACGACGTCTTCACGTAATGGTTGAGGGTGGTCAAATGGGCTTTTTAAAGGCTCAACGTCATCGGTATTTATGCCTTTTAAGCTTTCCATCATGCCTAAAATTTTATTTAGACTTTGAGCATACTCAGCAGATTGCGTATCATTGAGTTTAAGACGAGCAAGATGGGCAATTGCTGAAACTGTTTGTGCATTTAAATCTGCAGAATGCTGAGCATCCGAGGTAGACATAACATCACCTAAAATCAGTATTAATAAAAAATTTCAAAATATCGTGCGTTATAATAAGCGATTGACTTGTTCAACGCACCACATTTAGTTAAAGTTGCCAACTTGCGTCCACATAAAGTTTAATCGAGAACGACTCCGTGATTCTAAAACGACTAATTGGCTTGTTTTCGCCAGACCTAGCCATTGATTTAGGTACAGCAAATACACTTATTTATGCGCCAGGACGAGGCATTATATTAAATGAACCGACAGTTGTGGCAATTCGTCACAGCGGTTCACAGAAAATTGTTGCCGCAGTCGGTCTTGATGCCAAACAAATGTTGGGTCGTACCCCTGCAAACATTTCTGCAATTCGCCCAATGAAAGATGGTGTCATCGCTGATTTTGAAGTGACTGAAACCATGCTGAACCAATTTATTGGCAAAGTGCATGAAAAACGTTTATTCCCACCTGCACCGCGTGTAGTGGTGTGTGTACCATGCAAATCTACTTTGGTAGAGCGCCGTGCGATTCGTGAAGCCGTGTTTAACGCAGGCGCACGTGATGTACGTTTAATTGAAGAGCCAATGGCAGCAGCAATTGGCGCAGGTATGCCAGTCGAGCAAGCCTGTGGTTCAATGGTGGTAGATGTTGGTGGTGGCACGACAGAAATCGCGATTATTTCATTACAAGGTTGTGTTTATTCAGATTCATTGCGTATTGGTGGCGATGTGTTTGATGAGCAAATCATTAACTACGTGCGCAAGGCACATGGTTGTGTGATTGGTGAAACCACAGCAGAAACTATTAAGAAAGAAGTTGGCATGGCATTGCCAGATGAAGGTGCTAAACCACTGGAAATTGAAGTACGTGGTCGTAACTTGGCAGAAGGTGTGCCACGTGCCATTACTGTAACTTCTGATGAAATTACCCAAGCTATTTCTGATCCGTTACAAAGCATTGTATCGGCAGTAAAATCTGCACTGGAACAAACTCCACCAGAACTTTCTTCCGATATTGCAGAGCGTGGAATTGTGCTCACTGGTGGAGGTGCGTTATTGCGTAACCTAGACAAGCTTTTGGCACAAGAAACAGGCTTGCCTGTGGTAGTTGCAGAAGAACCATTAACTTGCGTGACCCGTGGTGGCGGTAAGGTCTTGGAATTCTTTGATAATCCAAACCACGATATGTTATTTGTTGGCTAATACATAGGATTCGGCGGTGCAAACAAATCTGTTTTCCAGACAACCGCCATCTTTTCGCTCTTTTATCATTGCGGTCATTACTTGTTTGGTCATCCTGTTTTTTAACTGGCGTGTACCTCATGTAATTCAACCCGCACGTGATGTTTTGTATGCGGCATATAACCCAATTTATGCCCTTGCAAGCTATCCTGTATTGTCGCGAGAATGGCTAAGTCAACAAAGTAAGTCTGAGGCTCAATTGCGTCGTGAAAATACCGCGATGCAGGCAGAGCTATTACAGGCTCAAGTCCGTTTGCAAAAATTGTCTGAACTCTCTGCAGAAAATACCCGCCTGCGTGGTCTACTCGATACGCCTCTAATCATTGATGGACGCATGGAAATTGCTGAAGTAATTGGTACCGATGCCGATCCTTTGCGCCACATTATTGTGATTAACCGTGGTTCACAAAATCAGCTCAAAGTCGGGCAAACCGTTTTGGATGATAAAGGCATTATGGGGCAGATCATTGCTGTGTATCCACACAGTAGCCGTGTCATGTTGCTTTCTGACAAAGAACACTCACTTTCAGTGCGTTTGGAACATACAGGCATGCGAGCCATTGTGTCGGGTACGGGCGATTTAGGGCGTTTGAAAATGGAATATGTACCGACCAGTGCCAATATTCAGGTTGGAGAGAAAGTCTATAGCTCAGGCTTGGGCGAGCATTTCCCTGCAGGATATTTGGTTGGAAGCATTGCCAAAATCAGCCGACATAATTCTGGTGAGTTTGCACAAATTGATGTGATGCCTGCAGCACAATTGGCGGGTGGTCATCATGTGGTGGTGCTGTTCTCAGAATCTTTAGCGAAGGAGCAGCCAAATGCCAATCGCTAAAATTGGACAAACCCGACTCGGACAAAACAAGAATAAAGATCCACTATTTCCGATTATTTTTTCTGTAATTGCTGCATCTGTACTCATGGTGTATCCGCTGTCTTATACAGGCTCGGGTTGGCGACCATTGTTTATGTTGATGGTGACCTTGTTTTGGGTGCTTGGGCAACCAACTTGGTGTGGTATTTGGTTTGCCTTTGGTACAGGCTTGTTTGCAGACTTGCTCCTCGATGCACCTTTGGGCATGAATGCCCTAAGTTTTGTGGTGATTACTTTTGTGGCGCGTTTCCTGACTCGTGAGCGCCGTATTATGACGTTTGCGAATTTATGGGTCATTAGTGTAATCGCAATTTTGGCTCACCTCGCCCTGATTTGGGTGATGCAAGTCATGGGTGGGATTCAGTTCCCATTTGCCCGTCATTGGCAACCTTTGCTGAGTAGTATTTTGCTCTGGCCTGTGCTGTATTATTTCTTGCGAAAATGGCGCATTTAATTCTTGCCTCAAGTTCACCGCGCCGTCGGGAACTCCTGCAACAGCTTGGGCTGGAATTTGAAATTTACAGTCCAGACATCGATGAATCTATTTTAGCGGGCGAAGATGTTGCCGCGTATGTTGAGCGGTTGGCATGTGCCAAAGCCGATGCGGTTTTACGGCTATTTCCTGATGCTATTGTGATTGCTGCCGACACTAGTTTAGGGGTAGATGGGCAGATTTTGGGTAAGCCTGAGTCTAAGGCGCATGCCTTTGCCATTTGGTCACAACTCTCTGGTCGAAAACATGATGTTTTTTCAGGAGTTTGTGTGGGTACAAAACAGAAAAAATCCAGTATAGTGGTACGTACACAGGTTGAATTTCAATCGCTTAGCCTAGATGATATGGAAAGTTACTGGGCAACAGGTGAGCCCATTGGAAAAGCGGGTGCTTATGCAATTCAAGGCATCGCAGCACGTTATATTCCGCGTATTGAGGGCAGTTATAGCAATGTTGTTGGCTTGCCACTCTATGAAACCGTACAGTTATTACAGACAGTTAAGGCACTAAATTAACTGCCGCACAAAAATCTTTATAATGTTTTGAGTTTTATTATGTCTGACGAGTTGTTGATTAATGTCACACCGATGGAGTGTCGGGTGGCGTTAATTCAAAACGGCACGGTCAATGAACTATTCGTTGAACGTACCGCCAAGCGTGGTTTGGTGGGCAATATTTATAAAGGCAAAGTGGTGCGCGTGCTGCCAGGCATGCAAGCCGCTTTTGTCGATATTGGTTTATCGCGTACTGCTTTTTTGCATATCAATGACATGATTTGGCCGCGCAGCCAACCTACACCGAATGTCTTTGAATTATTGCAGCCTGGGCAAATTCTAACCGTGCAAGTGATGAAAGATATGCTCGGTACTAAAGGCGCACGACTGAGCACTGATCTTTCCATTCCTTCGCGTTATTTGGTTCTAATGCCGTATGGCAGTCATATTGGCGTATCACAACGCATTGAATCGAGTGAAGAACGTGAGCGTCTACGCGGGATCATTGAAACCATTCAGGCTGAGCATAAATTACCAGGCTCAGTGATTGTACGCACAGCAGCCGAAGGCGTCGATGAAGCGGCCTTAGTGCAAGATATGTGTTACTTGGCAAAATTGTGGGAATACATTCAGCGTAAACAAAAAAGCATTGCTGTGCCTTCTTTGATTTTTGAAGAGTTGCCGTTACCGCAACGCGTAATTCGTGATTTGGCGAATGATAACACCGCCAAAATTTATGTCGATTCTCGTGAAATTCACGCCAAATTAAAAGAATTTGTGGATGAGTTTGTGCCCAATATGCACAATCGCCTGATTCATTACCCAGGCGAGCGCCCACTGTTCGATTTATACAATGTCGAAGAAGATATTCAAAAAGCGTTGCAAACCCGTGTGGCATTAAAGTCAGGCGGTTATCTGATGATTGATCAGACCGAAGCCATGACCACCATTGATGTGAATACGGGTTCTTATGTCGGTGGTCGGACTTTAGAAGACACTGTTTTTAAAACCAATATGGAAGCGACACAGGTCATTGCCCGCCAGTTACGTTTGCGTAATTTGGGTGGCATCATCATTATCGACTTCATTGATATGCAAGAAGTACAGCATCGTGATGAAGTCTTGAGTCAGTTTGAGCGTATGCTTGAACGAGATCATGCCAAGACCAAAATTACCCAAGTGTCTGAACTGGGCTTGGTCGAGATGACCCGTAAACGCACCCGTGAATCATTAGAACATTTACTTTGTGAAGCCTGTCCAACTTGTCAGGGACGGGGATATGTCAAAACAGCAGAGTCAGTATGTTACGAAATTTTTCGAGAAATTTTAAGATACGCACGCGCATTTGAATCACAACGTGGCTTTACTGTCGTTGCGCACCCATCGGTGATTGACCGATTGTTAACTGCCGAAGCGCCAGCAGTGGCGGATTTAGAGCACTTTGTCAGCCGTGTGATTAAATTTCAGGTGGAAAATTTATATACGCAAGAGCAATACGATATCATTTTGAGCTGAAATTGTAACAGGATATCGCTAAACAGTTGTTACATCTGAAATTTTACTTTTTTGAGTGAATTCTCAATACTAAGCATACAGAGTAGCCAAAACCGAATATCTCCCTCGGTTTAGCAAATGAGGTATGTCATGGGTATGAGTAAAGTTGTGATTCAAAAGAGTTTAAAAGTATTAGATCGTAAAGTGACACATAACGGTTATATTGTGGATGAGCAAGGTAAAGAAACTCAAATTACCACTGCAATGGTTAGCGCAGTTTGTCAGCAATTATTAAAACAGTGTCGTAGTATTCAAAAATAAGGGGCATAAATTGCCCCTTAATTGATTGTAAAATCTATCCTTAACTCATTTTATGCGTCATATAACATATTGAGTGTTATATGAAATACAGGATAAAAACCCACTCAAATCTATTCCAAATATTGGGAAAGCCCTTCAGGTTGAAGGTGAAGATCGAGTGAGTTTTAGCAAGCCTTGTTCAAAGATCAATCTACAATTTTATTTACACCCTCAGGTGCATCAATAATCTGTTCAAAACGCTGAATTTCATCTTCCAAATGCTGTAATAAGTTTTGCATTTTTGGTAAGGCATGACGACATGCCGTTAAACCAACTTCCAGCTTATCTAAGTAACTGGTCATAGTGATATTCAAAGCTTGTCCATCTAGCACAATTGAAGCAGGATAGAGCGCATCTAGCTTCGCACCATTCCAATATAAAGGCTCACGTGGGCCTGGCACGTTAGAAATGACCAAGTTAAAGGCCTGACGCTTTGGCATAATGCCAGACAAAATATTGATGCCTGCAGCGCCATATACAAAGGCACTGTAGTTCATAATTTGATTGGCATTCATACGCTTAAAACGCTGTTTAGCATTTTGCACACTGCGACGTACAATTTTTAAACGCTCTAGCGGGTCTTCTTTGTGTGTACCCAAGTTAGCTAAAATCATGGTGATGCGGTTAGAAACTTCTGAATCATCATCACGAATAGACGCAGGCACCATTGCAATCAGGGGTTTTTTCGGCAGTGCGTATTGACCAAGTAAGTACTCACGTAGCGCACCTGAACAGATTGCAAGAACAACATCATTGATGGTCACACCCAATGATTTGGCAATACGATGCAAACGTGCAAATTCAAAAGATTGAGCGGCAAAACGACGTGATGCGCTTACACGCTGATTGAGAATACTGCTTGGTGCTTGGAAGCTAGAAACATAGTCAGGGTTGCGTCCCATGTCTTTGGCAACGGTTTGCGACACTTCATAGACTGCACGCGGAGTGGCTTCAACATGACCTTTGACCCCACCAAAAATTTTCTTTAAACGGCTCACTTTAGGTTCTTTTAGGCGTTTGGCGCGTGGCCCTTCAACACACCAAGGCGGCACAATGCTTTTTGCATTTTCATCGTGAGAGAGGGATTTTTCCACCAAACGCATGCCTGCAATACCATCCACCATGGCATGGTGAATTTTAAAAAACATTGCAAAGCGGTTGCCCTCAATACCTTCAATAATATGGCAAGTCCAGAGTGGTTTAGCACGATCAATCAGTGAGCTATGTTCTTGTGAAATATAGGTTAATAATTCACGAATACGCCCTGGTTTAGGCAAGGCAATATGACGGAAATGATGATCAAGATCGAATTCTTCATCTTCATCCCAAAACAAGCCATTCAGTTTGTTATTAAAAGGTGCGATTGGCATAGACTTAGATTCACGTATATCGGCAACTAAGTCTTGAATAAAACTGGCAGGTGCATGTTCTGGAATTTGAAATAGGAATAATCCACCCACATGCATGGGCTGTTGGCGTTTTTCTAATGATAAAAATATAAAATCAATAGGGTGTAATGGACGCATATTATGGATTGCCTCACTGCAATTTCTACGCCTGTTCTTTGCTGAACAGGCTTTTTAGAGTTATATAAGATTTAATTTCAGTATATCTTTTTTATCAAACAAATATAGTGGTTTTTGCGCCATCATCCGTCAATAAAAATCACCAGTGGGTCTGTGATTTTTATTGACCTTAACTAGGAGATTATTTTAGATTCCCTGCATGCAAACCACATTCTTTGTGGGTGGCTTCTTCCCACCACCAACGGCCTTCACGTTCATGTTGGTTTGGCAATACAGGTCGGGTGCATGGTTCGCAGCCAATCGAAATAAAACCTTTTTCATGCAAGCGGTTGTATGGAATTTCCATCATACGAATATAATTCCAAACATCACTGCTTGACCAGTTCGCTAGTGGATTGTATTTGATTAATTGTTTCCCTGGGCCTGAAAAACCTGCATCGGCTTGCACCACAGGAATATCCTGACGTGTGCCAGGACTTTGATCTTTACGCTGTCCTGTAATCCAACCATCCAGCGTTGCTAATTTTTTACGCAGCGGTTGAACCTTGCGAATACCGCAACATTCTTGATGGCCATCTTCAAAGAAACTGAACAAGCCTTTTTGCTGTACCAGTTGTTGCGTAGCTTCGGTTTCAGGAAAGCAAATTTCGATCTCAATATTATAATATTTGCGTACAGTTTCTAAAAATTGATAGGTTTCAGGATGCAAACGTCCTGTATCTAAACTAAATACACGAAATGGCAAACCTAAATTAGACGCCATATCAATCAGTACCACATCTTCTGCGCCAGAAAAAGAAATTGCAACTTCACCCTGCTGGTTCAAAGCAAGTTTTAAAATCTCGCTAGGCGATTTGTCTGCATATTCGGTTGCGAGTGCATCAACGATATCTATAGTTGGAATGGTGGTCATTATATGTTCCTAGCATTCGGCTTGGAGAAGCTAATCTTACTGAATTAAGCGCTTATTTTAATAGAATTGTCAAAACTCTATTATCACTAAAAAATAAATGCTTATGAACTAAATAGATTTAAAAAAGAACAAGGCAAAAACCGAATCTTCGGCTATGATAGTGAAAATTTTTATTGGTATTTTGGGAGAACCCATGGAAATCGTATGTCTTGATCTTGAAGGTGTGTTAGTTCCAGAAATTTGGATCAACTTTGCTAAAAAAACTGGCATTAAAGAACTTGAAGCAACTACACGTGATATTCCTGACTACGATGTGTTGATGACTCAGCGTTTAAATATTCTAAAACAGCATGGCTTGGGCTTAAATGATATTCAGGCCGTGATTGCAGACATGGGGCCATTCCCTGGCGCGAAAGAGTTTGTAGAGTGGGTGAGTACACACTTCCAATTGATTATTCTTTCAGACACGTTCTATGAATTTGCACATCCGTTGATGAAGCAATTGGGCTGGCCAACAATTTTCTGCCACAAGTTAGAATCAGATGAAAATGGCATGATTACCGCTTATAAATTGCGTCAACCAGACCAAAAACGTCAAGCCGTTAAAGCCTTACACGGTTTAAATTTCCGTGTAATTGCTGCAGGCGATTCATATAACGATACCACAATGCTAGGTGAAGCGGATCATGGTTTCTTATTTGATGCACCTGAGAATGTGATTGCAGAATTCCCACAATTCCCTGCAATTCATGGTTATGAAGCATTAAAAGAAGCAATTCGTGGTGCTTCGGTACGTGATATTCCAGCTTAATCTGAAGCTGAGTACAACAAAGGGCATCATTTGATGCCCTTTGTTTTTATGCGATATTAACAGTGTATTGATTTAGAAGCGGTAGCCGATTTTTAGACCATAACCCAAAGCATAATTGTCTTCAAATTCACCAACGTCTGTTGTACCCGTACGTGCAGTGGCATCACCCAACCAGAAGTATTTTACGCCAGCTTGAATAAAATAATTTTCCGCAGGGCTATATTGACCACCTAAACCTACGCTCCAGAAGCCTTCAACAGGGCCTAAAGTAGTTACAGGGTTACCTGCACCAGAATCCCAACCTACAGATGCAGAACCAGACCATTTGCTAGTAAATTTATGACCTACACCAACGGTTGCAGAAATTTGATCATCTGAATAGTCAATTAAATTTTGAGCTTTACCTTTAGCGAGTTTACTAGCACTTGCTAAAGCTGCTGGGCTTACGGCAAACTGATCCCAATGTACCCAACGTAGATTAGCAAAAGCTAAAGTATCTTTTGCAATACCTGTTTGGAAATCAAGGTTCACAGATTGTGGTGTAACCACTTCTGTTTGGCTTGTCATAGAACGTAGATCAATACCGTATGATGGAATATAAACATTTGAAGTTTCTGAAGTATCTAATTCATGTTTAATTTCAGAGCGATACGTGATCGCTGCTTTTAGAGCAATTTCAGGGATTTGGTAAGCTGCACCAGCTAACCAACCAAATGCATCGTCTTCTTTCAGGTCAATGTTGTAGCCAGAAAGTAATAAGTAGGCTGTACCGCGTAAAGATACATTACCTTTAACTGTTTGATAAACAGGACCTGCGTAGAAATTCCAGTTTTCTGTAGGTTGGTAACCAATTAAAGCTGAAAGATTGTGTGTTTCTACTTCTACTTGGGTTGCTTCACCATTCGCGCCAAAAACTAGATTATTTGAAGGGTAGAGAGATTCGGCGCCAAATGGTTGGTCATATAAAAGACCTATAGAAATGTGTTCAGTTGCTTGTACTTTAATCGCAGCAGAAGGGAAATAATAATCTTCTGCCATATCGTTAACTTTCAATTGATTAGATTGAACTTTGGGATCTAAAACTGAAATACCTGCTTCTGCATAATTACCCGGTTGTAAAAATGCAGCAATAGATTGACCAGAACGGTCTAAACCAGCAGCAAGCGCAGGTGTAAGTGGGAGAGTACTAAGTAAAATAGCCGAATAAATTTTATTGAGCTTCATGGCCGTTCCCTGATGCTTTATGTAACAAAAAGTGCAGGAAAAGTAACATATTTAAAAAAAGAGTAAATGCTCGACTTCGCAGAATAAATGAACTGAATAAGTTATAAATTGTACTTGATTAGAGTAAATATACTATTAATTAATTTTAATTCATTGAATTTTATTGAATAATTTTTTGGATGGATGTTCGGGTAAGTATAAGTTTGATTGTTTTAAATTTGAACATTTGGTTAACACTTGTATAAAAACTGGGAGTTTTAAGTGTAAAAAAGCCACCCTGAAGGGCGGCTCCTTTAAAAAAATAAAAGATTAGAAACGGTAACCCATTTTTAAGCCATAACCTAAAGCATGGTTATCTTCAAATTGTGCCACAGAGTTTCCTGTACCAAACATTGATGCAGGTTGAGCTTTAGCATCACCTAACCAGAAGTACTTCACACCACCAGCGATAAAGTAGTTTGCAGCAGGTGAGAATTGTAGACCTAGGCCAACGTTCCAGTAACCTTCAGTTGGACCTAAAGTTGAAACAGGGTTGCCTGCACCTGAATCCCAACCTACAGAGACATTACCTGCCCATTTTTCATTAAATTTACGGCCTACACCTACAGTAGCTGACCATTGATCATCTGTATAACCCACTAAGTCAAAACCATTTGGATTATCTGGGGTTAAGCCTGCGGCACCTAAAGCTTCTGAAACTGTACCAAACTGTTCAGGACGAATTGAAAAATCTTCCCAGTTTACCCAGCGCAAATTAGCAAAAGCGACTGTGTCAGCCATGATACCAGTTTGGAAATCAAGGTTTACAGATTGTGGAGTTGTAATTTTGGTAGTAGTGTTTTCGTTATATACCGCACCTGGTCCAGGAACTAAACCAGTTAAAATTAAGCTTGTACCATATTCATTCGTTGCTGCTTCGTGATCAATTTCAGAGCGATACGTTAAAGATGCTTTTAATGCGATTTCAGGAATTTGGTAAGCTAAACCTGCAATCCAGCCTACTGCAGAATCTTCCTTCATATCTGCATTATATTGGCCTAATGCAATAGTAGAACCGTATGCAGTACCACGTAGTTGAACATTCCCTTTAACGGTCTGGTATACCGCACCACCATATAGATTCCAGTTTTCAGTTGGTTGGAAACCTAATAGGAACGTTAAATTTTCGGTTGTAACTTCTACTTCAGTTGCTTCTTGGCCATCATGGAATAAGCCCTGTCCAGCAAATAATGCAGCTGGAAGCCCCAAGCCTGCTAATGCTGGGTTTGCTCCAGCATCACCAACTGAATAGGCTGCATCAGCACCAAAAGGTTGATCGTATAAAAGACCCACTGATAATTTATCAGCTACTTGAAACTTTAATGCTGCACTTGGGAAGTAATAATCTTCGCCCATGTCTGATAGAGAGGTATTCTCAAGACCAGCTAAAGCTGCAGGAATAGCAGCGTTAGGTGTATAACCTGCATTAGCTTTACCAGATACAGATGGATCTAAAACAGAAATACCTGCTTCAAAATAGTTACCAGGTTGTAGGAAGGCTGCAATAGATTGGCCTGAACGATCTAGTGCTGCTGCAAATGCGCCTGTCATTGGTACAGTTGCTAAAATCATTGCTGTGCTAAGTGCTTTTAATTTCATTATTCATTTCCCTTGGGCTATAAAGTCTTTTATGACAGTTTTTGTTGATGCTTTAAGCTTTCGTTGAGAATGATTTCAGCTTGTATCCACCGAGATCATTTGTTACTCCATGTGACAAAAATATCACAATTAAAATAAGAGTAAATGCTCTAGGAAAAACTAATTAGTTTAAAAATTAAGCTGAATAGAGTATTTGTTCTAATTGGCGTGGGTTTTTGGCTTGTTAGTGATTGAAATTAAATAATAAAATTTAAAAATCAATCTCTTGTTTAAATGTTTTTAATTGGTTAAAAAAAATACTTTTTTATCTAAACTCATTTTGTTGCAAGGCATATTTTGCAACAAAATGGGGTGCATTAACGTGTGGTTTTTCCAAGCTTTGCCAAAAGAATGACAGGAATCAGCCCAACCAATACAATTAGTAAAGCTGCTACTGCGCCATCTTCATAAGTGCCCCTAGAGGCTTCTGCATATAGTTGGGTAGCGAGTGTTTCCATATTTAAGGGACGGAGCAACAAAGTAGCAGGCAGCTCTTTCATGCAATCTACAAAAATTAATAAAGCTGCAGAAATAATAGCAGGGCGTAATAATGGTAGGTGTACACGCCACAACAATGCAAAGTTGTTTTGCCCTAAATTGCGTGCAGCATCATCAAAAACACCATGAATACGGTTATAACCTGACTCAATGCCGCCCACCGAAATAGCTAAAAAACGCACAGCATAAGCATAAATAAGGGTAAAACTAGTACCGAGAAATAATAAACCAGTGTGTATCCCCAATTTAAATTCTAAAAAGTCGGCAATGGCATGATCAATTTTGCCCAAAGCCAGCATGAGACCAATGGCTAAAACAGTTCCTGGAATGGCATAACCTAAACTGGCAATACGGCTAAACCAAGTGTGTTTACTAAAACGTGCCGCACTGACAATAAAGAAACCAATCAAAATAGTTACCACAGTTGCAAGACTGGCAAGGATTAGTGTGTTGATTGAGGCTTGTAATAGGAAATCTGAAAAGCCTGCATATTGAATGCGTTTATAAGATTCTACAAGTAAGTGACTGGTGGGAATTAAAAAACCAATACAAACAGGAATTAAGCCCAAACCTAGTAACACAAGCGCTTTAAGCCCTTTGACCGATTGTGCAGGCATTAAGCGGCTGCGTTGAGCCGAGTTCATATAGCGCTGTTTACGTCGTCCTAAACGCTCTACTAACACCAATAAAGTAATAATCATCAACATGAAAATGGCAATTTGTGCGGCACTGGCTAAATCGGACTGATTGGTCCAGGTTGAATAAATCGACAAAGTTAAGGTTTTAATGCCTAAAAATTCTGTTGCACCAATATCATTAATGGTTTCCATTAAAACCAGACTAGTACCCACAGCAATCGCAGGACGTGCCAGTGGAATTGCAACACGTAAAAACACTTGATCGGGTTTTAATCCTAATGAACGAGCAACCTCAATTAAACTGGCCGATTGCATCAGAAACATTGCACGGGTGCTTAAATACACATACGGATACAGCACAAAACTGAGTAAGAAGATGCCGCCCCAAACAGTACGGATATTAGGAAACCAAAACTGTTGTAATTCTAAATTAAACCAATCACGCAGGATGCTTTGCACAGGACCAATGGGGTGCAAAATGTCGATATAACTATACGCAATAATATAAGTTGGTACGGCTAAAGGCAGCAGTAAGGCCCAATCTAAAAATGCACGACCTCGGAATTGATACGCTGTTACAATCCATGCGCTGCCTGTACCAATCAGGATGGTGAGAATCCCCACACCCAACAATAAAATCCCTGTTTCTGCCAACGTGTGTGGAATTACATAACGCAGCAGATGCCCCCAAATTTCGCTATCACCTTGTAATGCTGTCCAAATTAAAGTGAGCACAGGTAAACAGGCGAGTAGCGTCAATAACCCACTGAGCGAAAATAAAAAATTAAATTTATTTTTAAGCATTGCAATAGAGGTACTAAATAAGGGGAGGGAACAGCTGAGCATCTTACAGTGCAAAGCGCTGCACTGTAAGACAAAAGCAGAAAATTTTAGCGGTTAAACTGGACTTTATCGACCAATAAGTTGGCGGCTTTACGGTGACGTGCAATATCGCTTAAACGAATTGAATCAATATTCAGTTTGCCAAAACTAGCAATAATCGGGTCAATTTTTACCCCAGGTTTGACAGGGTATTCAAAGCCGTTTTGTGCATAGATGGCTTGCGCATGATCCGAGGCTAAAAACTCGAGCAGCTGTACCGCTTCTTTACGGTTTGGTGCATGTTTAGAAACCACTGCACCCGATACGTTGACATGCGTTCCACCATTTTTAAAACGTGGTAACACAACATTAATCGCATTGCCCCAGCGCTTTTGTTCCGTATCACCTGTACGCATCGTGCCGACATAATAGGTGTTGGCAACGCCAATATCACAAATTTTACCTAAAATATCACGTGCCACATCACGGTCACCACCGCTGGCTGGGCGAGCTAAATTGGCTTTCACACCACGCAACCAAGTTTCGGCTTGTTTTTCACCATGATGGGCAATATAAGCCGCAATTAAAGCAGTGTTATATGGATGGTTGCCTGAGCGAATACAGATTTTATTTTTCCATTTTGGATTGGCTAAATCTTCATAAGTAATCGCATTAAGCGGTGTACGGTCTTTAGAGGCATAGACGGCACGTGCACGCATCGACAAGGCATACCAATGACCATTGGCAGCACGTAAATTGGCAGGAATTGCACTATTTAAGGTTTTAGAACTCACGCGCTGAGTTAGACCACTTTCAACTAAATCAACCAAATTCCCAAAATCTACAGTCAACATAACGTCGGCAGGCGAGCGACGGCCTTCCGCTTTCACACGTTCTAATAAACCATCTTTAATAAAAACCGTATTCACTTTTACCCCAGTTTTTTGGGTAAATTCAGTCAATAAAGTTTGAATGAGTACAGGTTCACGTGTGGTGTATAAATTGACTTCCGCTGCTTGTGCGACACTTGCACCAAATGCAAGTAAACCTGTAACAAGCAATGATAGTTTCGACAATGGTTTCATACAGTATTCCTAATTAAAAATTTAAACCTGAACAGCAGCTTGAGTAGAAGATGAAGCAGTGGGTGATTGTTCATCAGACGCCAAGAAATAACAGCTGTTTAAATCGACAGAAACATAGATTTGTTCAGCGGGCTGAATATCTTGAAGATGGCTGACTTGTGCCAAAAGAGTGAGATCGTGATCGCGTAGTTTTAGACGCAGTTGTTGCGCATGGCCCATAAAACTTGATGACACAATGCTTGCTGGCAATGCATTTTCACTTGGTGTTTGGCTGACACGCAATTGATGCGGACGGAAGCAGCAAACCAGTGAATCTTGAGCGGTGGTATGTTCTGGTAAATCAATTTTGCCAAATACTGTATGAATTTCTTGATGATTGATTTGCACTGGGATTTCATTCAATGCTGAAAAATAACGTGCAGCAAACAAGGTTTTAGGCTGTAAATAAAGTTGTTTCGGTGAACCAATTTGAATAATTTGACCTTGATGCATCAAAATAATTTGATCGGCAATTTGCAGTGCTTCTTCTGGGTCATGTGTCACGATAACCGTAGTCGTTTCAGTTTGCTTGAGCAGTTGAATGGTGTTTTGACGAATTTGATCACGCAGACGATGATCCAAATTTGAAAAAGGTTCATCCATCAACAAAACTTGCGGTTCTGGTGCTAAGGCACGTGCTAAGGCAACGCGTTGTTGTTCGCCGCCTGAAAGTGTATATGGGTAGCTATCTTGATGATGCAACATGGAAACATGCGCTAAAGCTTGTTTGGCAATGGTTTCCCGCTGCGCTTTGGGAAATTTCTTTAAGCCAAACATAACATTGTCTAACACACTTAAATGTGGGAAAAGTGCATAATCCTGAAACACTAAACCAATATTGCGTGCTTCCGCAGGAATCTGTGCTTGCTCACTCCACAAGGTATTTTGTTCCAGTTGGATTGTGCCGCTGCTTGGTGTTTCCAAGCCTGCAATCAGACGTAGCATTGTGGTTTTGCCGCAGCCTGAATGACCTAATAAACACACAATTTGTCCACTCATCGCTGACCATGTTGCTTGTTGCACTGCAAAACGCGAACCAAACTTTTTACTGAGCTGTTGGATCGTCAAGACATTGGCAGGTTGAGCAGCGTACGCATTCATAGTTTATTCACACGACAAATTTTGTGCTCAAATGATAACTAAGAACTCTTCTCATGTAGAGTCTTTTTATCATTTAGAATGTAAATGATTAGAATGTAAATGATGTAGCTTTTGCTACAAAAAAGTTGAAATATCAACTGAAAAGAATGGGTTGGAATTTAAATTATTTTAAGTGCAGCACTTTATTTATGGGCTATTAAAAGGGGGGCTTAAAAGCAAAAAGTTACTGCCGAAGCAATAACTTTTTAATTTTTAGAAATCTGTACTATGCGTACTATGCAAATTAAGGTTTTTTCGCATTAAGCACTCTAAATAAAATGTACATCAAGACCACCCATAGAGGAATCATAATGACTGATTCTTTAAAGCCTTGTGTCCACATAATATAAAGTACCACTGCAATAAACGCTAAAACCAAATAGTTGCTGAATGGTGACCAGAGTGCAGGGAATTTGGTTGGAATCGCTAATTTTTTCAGTGTGCTGGTAAATTTGAGGTGAGTCAAACTGATCATCGCCCAGTTTAAAACCAATGCACCCACAACAATATACATGAGGTGGCTTAAAGCTTCTTCAGGTACAAAGTAGTTCAACAATACACAGCCGAAAATTAATACCGCAGAGAATAATACTGCTGGAATTGGCACACCTTGTTTATTCACTTTTAGGAAAATTTTTGGTGCGTTACCTTGTTTGGCCAAACCAAACAGCATACGGCTGTTGGCATACATCCCACTGTTATACACAGAAAGTGCCGCAGTCAAAATCACGAAATTCAGTAAGTGCGCTGCCCATTCGATGCCCATTTGACTAAAAATCATTACGAATGGACTTTTATCTAAACCACCTAAATCTAACTGATTCCAAGGCACTAAAGACAATAGAATGGTGAGTGAACCGATATAGAAAATTAGAATACGGAACACCACTTGGTTAATGGCTTTAGGAATGGTTTTTTCAGGATCTTGCGCTTCTGCGGCAGCCATACCAATCAACTCAATGCCGCCAAAGGCAAACATGAGGAATGCAAGCATGAAGAACAGACCTTCAAAGCCATTCGGGAAGAACCCCCCATGCGCCCAAAGGTTGCTGAATGATGCGGTTGAATTGGCATCTGCAGAAAGTAAGAGATATAAACCAAACACAATCATCGAAACCACAGCAGCGACTTTAATGATTGCTAGCCAGAATTCTGACTCACCATAGAACTTTACATTGCCCAAGTTAATAATGGTAATCACAATGAAAAAGAACAATGCCGAAGTCCAAGCAGGAATATGCGGCCACCAGTAGTTAATATATTTGGCAACTGCGGTGAGTTCTGCCATTGCCACCAAAATATACAAAATCCAGTAGTTCCAACCTGCTAAAAAGCCAGGGAATTTACCTGCATATTTATAGGCAAAGTGACTGAATGATCCTGCAACGGGCTCATGAACAATCATTTCCCCCAATTGGCGCATAATTAAAAATGCAATAAGACCACCAATGGCGTAACCCAAAATAATAGAAGGGCCAGCAGATTGGATGACCTGCGCGGAACCTAAGAATAAGCCTGTACCAATTGCGCCACCCATGGCAATCAATTGAATATGGCGGTTCTTTAAGCCACGCTGAAGTTGTGAAGACTCGTTGTTCAAAGTATTCAGCCCGACAATGAAAAAGTGACAAGATTGTAATAGATCAAATTTCATTAGCCTAGTAGCTATACATTTATGAATTAAATTTATGCAAATTATAAAAATAAGTTTAGTTGGTTTTTATTTTAAAAATTAGCGTAATCAATATATTAATTTTATTTTTGTCTTATAAATCAAGATGACTGACTAGGGTAAATTTTACCAAATGTTGTTTTTTTATACTTAAGTCAAGACCACGATACCTTTTGAATAAAAACCGTTATCATGCAAAAGGGTCTTTTTATATTGACCATAACAATCAAAAACAAGGGAATAAAATTCATGCGTTTTGCACCACAAGTTAAAATTCCAGCGACTTATATGCGCGGAGGTACCAGTAAAGGCGTATTTTTTAAACTTGATGATTTACCTGCAGCAGCACAGCAGCCAGGCAAAATTAGAGATCAAATTTTATTGCGCGTCATTGGCAGTCCAGACCCTTATGCCAAGCAAATTGATGGAATGGGCGGTGCAAGCTCAAGTACCAGTAAAACCGTAATTTTAGCCAAAAGCACTCAACTCGATCACGATGTCGATTATTTGTTTGGGCAAGTTTCGATTGATCAGCCATTTGTCGATTGGAGTGGCAACTGCGGTAACTTAACAGCTGCAGTCGGTGCATTTGCGATCAGCAATGGCTTGGTCGATGCCAGTAAAATTCCAGAAAATGGCATTTGTACCGTACGCATTTGGCAAAAAAATATTGAAAAAACCATTATCGCGCATGTGCCTGTGACGCATGGTCAGGTGCAGGAAACGGGTGATTTTGAGTTGGATGGCGTGACTTTTCCTGCCGCAGAAGTACAAATTGAATTTTTAGACCCTGCCGATGATGGCGAAGAAGGTGGGGCAATGTTCCCCACTGGAAATGTGGTGGATACTTTGCATGTGCCAGATATTGGTACATTCCAAGCGACCTTTATTAATGCGGGTATTCCAACAATTTTCCTAAATGCAGAAGAAATTGGTTATACAGGCACAGAACTGCAAGATGCAATCAATGGTGATGCACAAGCTTTGGCACGTTTTGAAACCATTCGTGCTTATGGCGCTAAACAAATGGGACTAATTCAGGAAATTGCCGAAGCTGAAAAACGCCAACATACGCCAAAAATTGCCTTTGTTTCTGCGCCAAAAAGTTATGTATCTTCAAGTGGTAAACAAATTCAGGCTGAAGATACCGATTTATTGGTACGTGCATTGTCGATGGGTAAATTACACCATGCCATGATGGGCACAGCAGCAGTCGCGATTGGTACAGCTGCAGCCATTCCGGGAACATTGGTCAACTTGGCTGCGGGCGGGGGTGAGCGTGAAGCTGTACGTTTTGGACATCCATCAGGTACGCTTCGTGTGGGTGCGCAAGCCGTGCAGGAAAATGGACAATGGCAAGTCAAAAAAGCTGTGATGAGCCGTAGTGCACGTGTATTAATGGAAGGTTGGGTGCGTGTACCTGCGGAAACATTAGAATAAGTTTTGCTGTCGAACAGACCCTAATTAACTAAATGCAGCCTCTATTTCGATAGGGGCTTATTTATGGCTGAAATGTTATATCAGTTCAGTTAAGGCTTAAAAAACTTTGAATTACAGGTACAATGCTGCAACACAGGCAGCTTACTGCTTATTAGACATGAACCAACAACTCGAGGCGAATGTGTCATCACTTCACGATTTACAGGCGCATGCATTAACCGCAGCCCAACAACGTATTCAGCAAGACTTGCTTACCGCTTTAGAGGCTTTTGCATTGCCAGAACCGTTAAAGTCTGCCGTGCATCATGCCGTCATGTTGGGTGGTAAGCGTGTGCGTCCAGCTTTGTGTTATGCCACAGCTGCGTTAAGACCTAATCAGAACTATGCGGCAGTACGCCGTGCTGCAGTTGCAATTGAGCTGATTCATTGCTATTCACTGGCACATGACGATTTACCATGTATGGATAATGACTTGTTGCGTCGTGGGCAGCCCACTTGCCATGCAGCGTATGGTGAAGATACAGCATTGTTGGCAGGCGATATTTTACAGTCGATGGCATTTGAGGTTTTAGGCAGCCGTTTGTTTGATCAGGCTGTTGCAGTAGATCAAGGCATTGTGCTCAAACAGATGCAAATTTTAGCCACCGCTTCTTCAAAAATGGTCTGTGGTCAGGTTTTAGACTTGCAGTCTGAAGGTAAACAGGTGGATCAGGCGACTTTGGAAAATATCCACCGTAATAAAACAGGGGCGTTAATTTCTGCAGCGGTGATGATGGCAGCTGTGACCGTGTTTGATGGACGAGATAAAGCGATTCCGCAATTGCGTGAATATGCACAGGCGATTGGTTTAGCCTTTCAGGTACAAGACGATATTTTAGATATTATTTCGGATACTGAAGTGTTAGGTAAAACTGCGGGGAAAGATGAACAAGTTGAAAAGTCGACCTATCCTGCACTCATGGGCTTGGAAAAAGCACAGGCTTATGCACAAGAATTGCACGATCAAGCCTTTGCTGCATTGGCATATTTTAAAACTGATACCGTCTTAGAGTTACAGCAGATTTCAGAGTTTTTATTGTCACGTAAAAGCTAAATTATTTTAGATGTGGTTCTTGTGATAATAAATACTCAAAAGCGAGCAGATGCTCGCTTTTTTGTGCTTTATGAAAGTGTTAGCTGTTTTAAGCGACACACTTTAATGCAGATTCTATACGGCTTTATTCTTGCAGCGTTGCATCAGGTGGCAAAATTACTTTGCCTTGTTTTAAGCTGTCTAAAGCCTCACGGTTAAAATCTACCAATAAAGAATTGTTTTGTGGATCAATCGCATAACGGCTAATTAATTTTTGATCGCCTTGTAAGGTTTCAAGGCGGTATTCATCTGCAATATTCATAATGCCGTCTAAATTAATGGTGGCAGATGCTTTGTCTTGGCGAAATAATTCGTAAATATCACGCAGGTCAAAAATTGCATTTTGTGCGTCAGGATGTTTTTCAAAATAATTTTGCAAATGACGAATAAATAATTGCGCAAACATAAAGTAATTTGGTTTGTGGGTATAGTCTAAGCTCATGTGTTTACTCCTTATTATTCAAATTTTTAATGCTTACTAGGAATAGCACACTCTGAGTGAAAAATTAAAGAAACTCAGGGCTTAAGTTGCAAAAACTACACAAACTTTTGTACGGCTTAAACTAAGCTGAAACCTGAAGTTGCGATGATCTCTCTATAAATTTAAAAACTTTGCAACGAACCGCTCAATTGGTGTTTTGGAAAAAATAATCACAACTGACTTATCTATTTGTTAAAGCGATTAAGAGCCCTACGGAGTAGTGGAATTCTAAAATATCAAGTATTTGAATAAAAAATCATCCGAAAGACTAAGACTTATGAACTAGCAAGTGAAATCATAAATCAGGTACAATTGGCGTGATTAATTTTGTGTTTGGTGTATTTGAAGGCCAATACATACATTCTTTGTTAATAAATAGGCCTGCCAGGAGTTATCCCCGCATGAGTGCCATTACTCCATACGAATGGGCAATTATTGCCTTCGTGATCGGCGTTACATTTTTATGCGTCTTTATGCTGACCGTTCCTTTACTCCTTGGGGGTAAATCATGGGGGCGTGCGAAGCAAGAGCAGTTTGAGTCGGGTGTTGTAGGTGCTGGTGGAGCACGTATCCGCTTATCTGCAAAGTTCTATTTGGTTGCAATTTTCTTCGTTGTTTTCGACTTAGAAGCACTTTATCTATACGCATGGGCAGCTTCTGTTCGTGAAGTAGGTTGGGTGGGCTTTGCAACGGCTGCTGTATTTATTTTAGTTTTACTCGTTGGCTTAATTTATGAATTATCAACTGGTGCGCTGAACTGGGCTCCATCTGATAAGCGTAAAGCAGCAGGGATTAAACCTAAAATTGGTTCGCCAAATATGGATCTTGCAGAAATCACACGCTTTAACTCAATTGAAGAATTGGTAACGGACCCTACCGGTCAAATTCCAGCTCAATCCTCTGGTCGTGTAAAAAAATCTGCGACTACCTCATCTGACAAGGAGTAACTCGGGATGAAATATACCTTAACCCGTGCGAATCCCGATGCTGATCAATATCCACTTCAAGAGCGTCAGATCGTAACCGATCCGCTTGAAGAAGAAGTGAATAAAAATGTGTTCATGACTCGTTTAGAGGACTTGGCACATACAGCAGTAAACTGGGGACGTAAGAACTCAGTTTGGCCGTTTAACTTTGGTACATCGTGCTGCTACGTAGAGTATGCGACGACCTTAACAGGTGTGCATGACTTGTCACGTTTTGGTGCAGAGGTTATTCGTGCTTCACCGCGTCAGGCAGACTTGATGATTGTTGCAGGTACGTGTTTTGTGAAAATGGCACCTGTAATTCAGCGTTTGTACGAGCAAATGCTTGAGCCTAAATGGGTAATCTCAATGGGCGCATGTGCAAACTCAGGTGGTATGTACGACATTTATTCAGTTGTGCAAGGTGTGGATAAAATCATTCCTGTGGATGTGTACATTCCGGGTTGCCCACCACGTCCTGAAGCATTAATCCAAGCATTAATGTTATTACAAGACCAAATTCAATTAGAGCGTCGTCCGTTGTCTGCGGTGATTGGTGATGATCTTAAGCCAGTATATAAGCCGAAGATGATGCCAGAACGTGACCGTAAGAATGCACAGCGTATTGCGGTGAAAAACTTACGCTCTATGGATGAAATTAAATAATTTAAACGTACAAATATTGATGCACCCGACGGGTGTAGTTGTCGTTTAGGTTGACTGAATTTGTATTAAATAGGAAGCCAAGCCAATGGCTGAAACTGACATTGCTATGCCAGAATCAACAGCAGTTGATTCACGCCCAGCATTTGCAATTGTAGAAGAGCTCAAAACCAAATTTGGTGAGAACTTCTACGTGCAAACGACTTTTGAAGATTTTCCAACAGTCTGGGTTGAGCGCGCACGTGTACAAGAAGTTTTAATGTTCTTGCGTACAGTGTCACGTCCATACGTGATGTTGTTCGACTTGTCTGCGGTAGATGAGCGTTTGCGTACTCACCGCGATGGTCTACCTGCGTCTGACTTTACTGTGTTCTATCACTTGTTATCGCTTGAGCGTAACACGGACATTCGTATTAAAGTTGCGTTGAATGAGAGCGATCTCAACATTCCAACAGCAACCAACATTTGGCCAAATGCCAACTGGTACGAGCGTGAAGCTTACGATATGTTTGGTATCAACTTCGAAGGGCATCCAATGCTTCGTCGTATCTTGTTGCCAACATACTGGGAAGGTCACCCGTTACGCAAAGAGTATTCTGCACGTGCAACGGAATATACACCGTATATGCAGAACCAAGCCAAACAAGACTTCGAGCAAGAACACCTTCGCTTTGTGCCTGAAGATTGGGGCTTAAAGCGCGGTAATAAAGACGAAGACTTCATGTTCCTGAACTTGGGTCCTAACCACCCATCTGCGCACGGTGCGTTCCGTGTAATTTTGCAGTTGGATGGTGAAGAAGTGAAAGACTGTGTGCCAGATATCGGCTATCACCACCGTGGTGTGGAAAAGATGGCTGAACGTCAAACTTGGCATTCATTCATTCCGTATACTGACCGTGTGGACTATTTGGGTGGTTGTGCGCAAAACATGCCGTATGTCATGGGTGTGGAACAACTGGCAGGCATTACTGTGCCAGACCGCGCACAATGTATCCGTGTCATGATGTCGGAATTGTTCCGTATCAATAACCACTTATTGTTCATTGGTACTGCAATTCAGGATGCGGGCGGTATGACCCCTGTATTCTATATGTTCGCAGACCGTCAAAAAATCTACGATGCGATTGAAGCTATTACGGGTTACCGTATGCATCCAGCATGGTTCCGTATCGGTGGTACCGCACACGACTTACCAAACAACTGGCAACACCTGATTCGTGAAATCTTAGAGTGGATGCCAAAACGTATGAACGAATACTACACTGCGGCATTACGCAACTCGGTATTCATGGGTCGTACGCAAGGCGTAGCGCAGTATGATGCGAAATCTGCCTTGGCTTGGGGTGTGACAGGTACTGGTTTACGTGCAACAGGTATCGACTTTGACGTGCGTAAATACCGTCCATACAGTGGTTATGAAAACTATGACTTCGAAGTACCTGTAGAGTACGAAGGCGATGCTTACGCACGTGTACTGGTTCACTTCCGTGAAATCGAAGAGTCATTGAAAATCATCAAACAATGTCTAGATAACATGCCATCTGGTCCATATAAAGCAGACCATCCATTGGCTGTTCCACCACCAAAAGACAAGACATTACAAGATATTGAAACCCTGATTACGCACTTCTTAAGCGTGTCTTGGGGTCCTGTAATGCCTGCTGGTGAAGCATCTGTAATGGCAGAAGTGGTGAAAGGTGCATCGAATTACTACTTGACTTCAGATAAGTCAACGATGAGTTACCGTACCCGTATTCGTACACCAACTTTCACGCATTTACAGCAAATGCCTTCTGTGATTAACGGCAGTCTGGTATCTGACTTAATCATTTATTTAGCGACCATTGATGTCGTAATGGCAGACGTGGATCGCTAAGGGGTAAACGCATTATGATGATTTTGACTGATAAAAAGCCACGTGTGAATGTTGAAGGGATTTTGACTGCGGAAGAAATCCATGAAATTGAACATCACATTGGTCATTATCCGTACCCACGTGCAGCATCTTTAGATGCCTTGAAGTGTGTACAGCGCCGTAATGGCTGGGTAGATGATGCGCAGTTAAATGCGATTGCACAGCTTCTAACCATCAGCGTTGCTGATTTAGAAGGTGTTGCAACATTCTATAACCGTATTTATCGCCAGCCTGTAGGTCGTCACGTGATTTTATTGTGTGACTCGATTGCATGCTTCCTGATGGGTGCAGAAACACTTGCAGAAGCATTCCAGCGTGAATTAGGCATTCAGTTTGGTCAAACGACTGCAGATGGTCGTTTCACGTTATTGCCAATTTGCTGTTTAGGAAATTGCGATAAGGGCCCAACCTTGATGATTGATGAAGATACTCACGGTTTAGTTGAGGTGACATCGGTGCAACAGTTATTGGAGAAGTATGTATGAATACCGAACCAAGACCAATTTATGGTGACGGTAACCCAGAAACGCATCCATTAACTTGGCGTTTAAGCAAGCAAGAGCACGTGCGTAATGCAGATGATTACGAAGCACTAGAAGGTTATGCAGGCTTTAAGAAAGCGATTTCTATGCCGCCTAAAGATGTGCTTGAAGTCATTAAAGCTGCGACAGTAAAAGGTCGTGGTGGTGCAGGCTTCCCAGCAGGGATCAAATGGTCACTGATGGCGCCAAACGACAATTCAGGTCCACGTTACCTGATTTGTAATGCCGATGAGATGGAACCGGGTACTTTCAAAGACCGTTTGTTGATGGAAAAACTTCCACACCAACTGATTGAAGGTATGCTGATTGCTGCGTACACGCTTGAAGCAACCCACGGCTATATCTTTATCCGTGGCGAATACATCGAAGCTGCACAGTACTTAAATGAAGCGATTGAGCAAATTCGTGCCAAAGGTTATTTGGGCGAAAACATTTTAGGTACTAACTGGGGCTTTGAACTATACGTGCACACGGGCGCAGGCCGTTATATCTGTGGTGAAGAAACCGCATTGATTAACTCGCTTGAAGGTCGTCGTGCTAACCCACGTACTAAACCACCATTCCCGCAAGTTGCAGGGGCATGGGGTCGTCCAACGATTGTCAACAACGTAGAAACCTATAACAACTTACCTGCAATCATGTTGCGTGGTGCAGAGTGGTATATCGGTTTATCTGCAGGTAAATCGAAAGACCCTGGCACAAAAATTTACGGTGCTTCTGGTAAGGTGAAATTCCCAGGTCTATGGGAGCTTCCATTTGGTACGACTGCACGTGAAGTAATTGAAGACTATGCGGGTGGCATGCGTGATGGCTTGAAGCTAAAAGCATGGTTACCGGGTGGTGCATCTACCGACTTCTTGGCAGCAGAACACATTGACTTGCCAATGGATGCAGAAAGCATCATGAAGGCAGGTTCACGTTTAGGTACGTGTTTGCTTATGGTGGTCGATGAAACCCAGTGTATGGTTTCTGCAACCCGTAACTTAGAAGAATTCTTTGCGCGCGAATCATGTGGTTTCTGTACCCCATGTCGTGATGGTTTACCGTGGGCTGTAAAAGCACTCAAAGCAATTGAAAATGGCGAAGGGAAAGAAGAAGACATTCAACATCTTCAAGAACTCACCAAAAAATTGTGGATTGGTAAGACCTTCTGTGCTCACGCACCAGGTGCGATGGAGCCATTAATGGGCGCACTCAAATATTTCCGTGGCGAGTTTGAAGCAAAAGTGGCAAATAGCCGTCCTGCTGCTCAAGCTAGCAACGTAGAACAAGCTTAAGGAATTCGACTATGGCTACAATTCATGTCGATGGAAAATCGTACGAAGTCAATGGCTCGGAAAACTTGCTGCAAGCATGTTTGAGCCTTGGGATCGACATTCCGTACTTTTGTTGGCATCCATCCTTAGGTTCTGTCGGTTCTTGCCGTCAATGTGCCGTGACCCAATATGCGAACCCTGAAGATACTCGTGGTCGCTTGGTGATGTCATGTATGACACCTGCTGCTGACAATACCTATATCTCGATTGAAGACAAGGAAGCAACTGAGTTCCGTGCTTCAATTGTAGAGTTCTTGATGACCAACCACCCACACGACTGTCCAGTCTGTGAAGAAGGTGGTCACTGTCATTTACAAGATATGACTGTAATGACACAGCACGATCGTCGTCGTTACCGCTTTACTAAACGTACTCACTATAACCAAGAGCTTGGTTCGTTCATCGCGCATGAAATGAACCGTTGTATCGCGTGTTATCGTTGCGTGCGTTACTACAAAGACTATGCAGGCGGTACAGACTTTGGTGTCTATGCCAACGCATCACGTGTTTACTTTGGTCGTCCTGAATCGGGTACTTTGGAATCTGAATTCTCAGGTAACTTGACTGAAGTCTGTCCAACAGGTGTATTCACCGACAAAACTCACTCTGCGCGTTATAACCGTAAGTGGGACATGCAGTATGCGCCTAGCGTATGCCAAGGCTGTTCTTCAGGTTGTAACATCTCTCCGGGTGAGCGTTATGGCGAATTGCGTCGTGTAGAAAACCGCTTTAACGGTGAAGTCAACCAATACTTCCTATGCGATAAAGGTCGTTTCGGTACAGGTTACGTGAACCGTGAAGATCGTCCACGTCAGCCACAGTTCCGTAACGGTGCGAGCGTAGAAACCGTTTCTGTAGATACTGCTCTTGATACGATTATTGCCAAAGTTCAAGGCAAAAAAGTTTTGGGTATTGGTTCACCGCGTGCATCGCTTGAATCAAACTTTGCTTTGCGTGAGTTGGTGGGTCAAGACAACTACTCAACAGGTTTATCGCAAAAAGAGCAAAACTTGGTTGAACTTGCTGCTTCAATCATGCAAACCGAAGGAATTTATAACCCAGGTATGCGTGAAATTGAAGACTACGATGCTGTGTTAATTTTGGGTGAAGATTTAACTCAAACTGCACCACGTATGGCGTTGTCTGTTCGTCAAGCGGCGAAAAACAAAGCCAAAGAAATGGCAGCAGAGCGTCGTACGCCAGACTGGTTGGCTGAGCCTGTGCAACGTATTGCGCAAGATGCAAAATCACCAATTTACATTTTGGCTGCAACGCAAACTCGTTTAGCCGATGTCGCAACAGGTGAAGTGGTTGCTTCTCCAAATGATATCGCACGTTTAGGTTTTGCTATTGCTGCTGCGGTTGCTGGTGAAGTGATCACAGGTTTAGATGACGATGCGAAAGCATTTGCACAAACCATTGCTGACACGTTAAAAGCTGCGAAAAAACCATTGGTGATTTCAGGTACAAGCTTACAAGACGCTGCCATTATGGAAGCGGCTGCACAAGTGGCACAAAACTTGGGTGAAAACGCAGGTTTAAGCTTAACTGTGCCAGAAGTGAACTCAATGGGCTTGGCTATTTTTGGTGGTCAAAGCTTAGAGCAAGCATTTGCGCAAGATTACGATGCTGTGATTGTGGTTGAAAATGACTTATACCGTCGTTTACCTGCAGCACAAGTTGATGCAGCTTTAGCGAAAGCACAAGATGTCATTGTGTTAGATCATGCTGAAACTGCAACTGTGCAAAAAGCCAACATCGTACTTTCTGCAGCAAGCTTCGCGGAAGGTGATGGTACGGTGGTGAGTCAGGAAGGTCGTGCACAACGCTTCTTCCAGGTTTATGACCCAAGCTACTACAAACCTGAATTGGCGATTAAGGAATCTTGGCGCTGGTTACACGCACTTGAAACAGGCTTAAAAGGCAAAGCAATTGCTTGGACTGTTTTAGATGACGTGATTGAATCTGTAGCGAAGAATGTTCCAGCACTTGAAGCAATTCAAGATGTTGCACCAGATGCAGGCTTCCGTGTGCATGGTTTAAAAGTTGCGCGTGAACCACGTCGTTACTCAGGTCGTACCGCTATGCGTGCACCGCTATCCATTCACGAACCGAAACAACCTGTCGATGTAGATTCAGCATTAACATTCTCTATGGAAGGTTATGTGGGTAATCAAACGCCAGCGGCACTTGTACCATTTGCTTGGTCTGCAGGTTGGAACTCGCCACAAGCTTGGAACAAATTCCAAGACAACGTGGGTGGTCACTTAAAAGGGGGTGACTCAGGTATTCGTTTATTCGACCGTTTGGCGAAACGTCCTGCACGTAGCTATGTTGCACCTGCACCAGTACTTGCTAATCCAGACAGCTTCCGTTTAATTCCAATGCATCACATTTTTGCATCGGGGGAATTTACGGTGAAAACTCCTGCAATGGAATCACGTATTCCTGAAGCAGTATTTGCTGTAGGTACGCAGGATGCGCAGCGTTTGAATCTACAAGATGGTCAAACAATTACTGTACAAGCAGGCGAAACATCTATCGTGTTGCCAGTACAAGTGATTGAATATTTACCTACAGGTTATATTGGCTACCCAATTGGTCTTGCACCAACGGTATCTCTTGCAGAGCCTGTTTCAGTCGCGGTAGGAGTGTAATTCATGCAACAAGAATTAATCCGTCAGACGCCGCTGTGGGCTGAGAACTGGCCAATTGCCTATTCAGTCATTCAAGCGATTGTCATCTTACTGGTTGTGGTATTGATTGCTGCACTCATGTCTTTTATTGAGCGTCGTTTACTGGGCTTATGGCAAGACCGTTATGGTCCGAACCGTGTAGGTCCAGGCGGTATGTTCCAGATTGTAGCCGACATGCTTAAAATCATGTTCAAAGAAGACTGGACACCAAAATTTGCCGACAAACTTACGTTCCGTATGGCACCAGCAGTTGCAATGGCAACTGCGGTACTGTCGTTCATGGTTATTCCTGTATCACCTTATTTAGGTGTGGCAGACATGAGCATTGGCCTGTTGTTCTTTATGGCAATGGCAGGTATCGCAGTGTATGCGGTGTTATTTGGTGGTTGGTCATCAAACAACAAATACGCATTGCTTGGTGGTTTACGTTCAGCCGCTCAAACCATTTCTTATGAAGTGTTCTTGGGTATTTCACTCATGGGTGTGGTTGCTATTGCAGGCTCATTCAACATGCGTGAAATTGTTGAAGCGCAACGTGATGTTTGGTTTGTGATTCCACAATTCTTAGGTTTCTTGATTTTCGTGGTTGCAGGCGTTGCGGTAACTCACCGTCACCCATTTGACCAACCAGAAGCAGAACAAGAATTGGCTGAAGGTTATCACGTCGAATATGGCGGTATGAAGTGGGGGATGTTCTTCGTTGCAGAATATGTCAACGTGGTACTGATCTCTGCGCTTATCGTGACTCTATTCTTCGGTGGATGGCTAGCGCCGTTTAACCTTGAAATTCCATTCATTCCAGCAGCTTTCTGGTTCATTATCAAAACAGCATTCTTTGTGATGATGTTTGTCTTGGCTCGTGGTTCTTTAATGCGTCCACGTTATGACCAAGTGATGAACTTTGGTTGGAAAATTTGCTTGCCATTGGCGCTTGTTAACCTTTTGGTAACTGGTGCTGTGATTCTTATGAATCATTCGGCCTAAGACAGCAGGGAGAACAATATGTTTAAGTTTCTAGCTGGGTTTGGGTCAATTGTACGTTCACTGTGGATGGTTTTCTCACACGTGACACGTAAACGTGACACCATTTTGTATCCGGAAGTGCCAGCCGAAGAAATTGTACCTCCACGCTTCCGTGGTCGTATTGTGTTAACACGCGATCCAGATGGCGAAGAGCGTTGTGTAGCATGTAACCTCTGTGCAGTTGCCTGTCCAGTTGGTTGTATTTCACTGCAAAAAGCAGAACAGGAAGATGGTCGTTGGTACCCAGAGTTTTTCCGTATCAACTTCTCACGCTGTATTTTCTGCGGTATGTGTGAAGAAGCATGTCCAACGACTGCAATTCAGTTAACACCTGACTTTGAGTTAGGTGAATATGTGCGTCAAGACTTGGTGTATGAGAAAGAACACTTACTCATTTCAGGTCCTGGTAAATATCCTGACTACAACTTCTACCGTGTAACGGGTATGGCTGTTACAGGTAAAGACAAAGGTCAAGCGCAACGTGAAAGCGCACCTATTGATGTACGGAGTCTATTACCATGATGTGGCCGTTTTATTTGATGGCACTCGTGGCCATTGTTTCTACGGTTCGTGTAGTGACTAACGCGAACCCAGTACATGCTTTATTAAGCTTGATCGTGTCATTACTTGCGGTTGCAGGCATGTTCATGATCGTGGGTGCACCATTTGCTGGCGCCTTGGAAATCATTGTTTATGCGGGTGCGATCATGGTCTTGTTCGTATTCGTGGTGATGATGCTCAACCTTGGTCAGCAAACTGTTGAGCAAGAGCGTAAATGGTTGACTTCATCAACTTGGGCATACCCAGCTTTGATGAGCTTCCTGATTGGTTTGGTTTTAGTGTGGTCATTAAGCTCAGACTACACTGCACCAAGCGCACTTATGGGCACCGAAATGGTGGGTCCAAAAGCAGTGGGTCAAGCACTCTTTACTCAGTACTTATTGTTGGTTGAAGTTGCCGCAATGTTATTACTTGCAGCTTTGGTTGCAGGCTTCCACATCGGTAAACGTGAACCAAGTGCAGAAGAGGAAAAAGAATAATGGGCAACATCCCTTTAGAACATGGTTTGATTGTCGCAACCATTCTTTTTGCACTCGGTTTTTACGGTGTGATGGTGCGACGCAACCTACTATTTATTTTAATGGGCCTTGAAATCATGATGAACGCTGCGGCATTGGCGTTTGTCTTGGCTGGTAGTGCATGGGTACAACCAGATGGTCAGATCATGTTTATCCTGATCTTGACACTTGCTGCGGCAGAGGCGTGTATCGGTCTTGCGATCGTCCTTCAGTTCTATCATCGCTTCCATCATTTGGATGTGGATGCTGCTAGTGAGATGCGCGGATGAGTTATTTATATCTAACAGTATTGTTTCCGCTCATTGGTTTTATCCTTTTAGCGGCAGGGCGTAACAACTTACCTGAAAAAGTTGCTGCGATTATTGGCGTAGGTTCAGTCGGTCTGTCTGCATTATTTGCGTTAATTGCAGGCATGGACTTTGTGAACAACGGTTCAGTTGCAACGACTCAACATTTATGGACTTGGTTCAATGTAGGTGGTTTTGCACCTGCGTTTAGCTTGCACTTAGACGGTTTATCTTTGCTCATGCTGGGCATGATTACAGGCGTGGGTTTCTTAATTCACATCTTTGCATCATGGTATATGCGTGGTGAAGAAGACTTTGCACGTTTCTTCTCTTACTTCAACCTGTTCGTTGCGAGCATGTTGCTGTTGGTTCTAGGCGATAACTTAGCGTTATTGTTCTTAGGTTGGGAAGGTGTAGGTCTGTGCTCTTACTTGCTGATTGGTTATTACTACCAAAACCCTGCAAATGGTTTTGCGGCAATCAAAGCATTTACCGTAACACGTGTGGGTGACGTTTTCTTACTGATTGCATTGTTCTTGCTGTATCAACAATTCGGCACCTTGAATACGCAATACATCGTAGAAAATGCAGCCAATGTAATGACTCAAAGCTCATCCATCACCATTTGGACAGCGTTAATGTTGTTCTTGGGTGCTGCGGGTAAATCTGCACAAATTCCGTTGCAAACTTGGTTAGCCGATGCGATGGCAGGTCCTACACCTGTATCTGCATTAATCCACGCTGCAACCATGGTAACTGCGGGTGTTTACTTATGCTGCCGTATGTTCAGCGTATTTGAACTTGCACCTGAAGTGATGTTATTCATTTCAATTACAGGTGCTGTGACCTTGCTAGTTGCTGGTTTTGCAGCATTGGTTCAAACCGACATCAAACGTATTTTGGCTTACTCAACTATGAGTCAGCTGGGTTATATGTTTATGGCAGTTGGTGCAGAAGCATACCAAGCGGGTCTATTCCACATGTTAACTCACGCATTCTTCAAGGCATTATTATTCTTGTCTTCTGGTGCGGTGATTTTGGCTTACCATCACGAACAAAACATTTTCAAAATGGGTGGCTTGTTCTACAAGAACAAATTCCTGTTTGCATGTTTCGCGATTGGTGGCGGTGCGTTGGCAGCGATTCCATTCTTGACCATTGGTTTCTTCTCAAAAGACGCTATTTTGGCAGCAGTTTGGACGCAAAGTCATATCGCAGGTATTCCGCTATATAACACCTTATATTGGGTGGGTGTAGCAGGTGCATTCTTAACGTCAATTTATACATTCCGCTTAATTTGGGTTGTATTCTTTGGTAAAGAAAACACACCGTATCACGAGATCAAAGGCGCAACTTACTGGTTCCCATTGGCAGTGCTTGCAGTACTTTCAACTGGTTTAGCGATTGTATTAAAAGCACCAGTGATGAGCATTCTTGATGCTGCAAAAATCCCAGCATTTGTGATTCCTGAAGCATTAGAAGCAGGCGCACATGGTGCAGAGTATGTTGCAATTGGTGTGGCTTTGGCTGGTTTAGCAGTAGGTGTGGTGTTATTTGCCTTTGCTTACAATGCTGTAAAAGGTTTTGCGCAAACTTCATTGGGCGCAGGCCTTGCCAACATTTGCCGTAATGCACTTGGTTTCGATGCGTTGTATGACATCGTATTTGTAAAACCATTCTTGCTGATTGCCAAACTATTAGGTCGTGATCCAGTTGATGGTATGTGGTTGGTACTGCCTGCACTGGTGAAAGGTGGTCATAGCTTCACAAGTTCACGTCAAACAGGTTCATTGCGTGAGTACGCATCAAGTATGGCACTTGGTGTGGTGGTCTTACTAATGATCTTGATCGTGATTCAGGTCGTGGGGAAATAAGATGGATACTCCAAACAATTTAATTCTACCCGCGCTGATCCTTGTTCCGTTCATTGCAGGTTTTATTTGCTGGTTGGTCGATAAACTCGACGATAAATTACCGCGTTACATTGCTTTAGTGGGCATGCTTGTTACTTTGGGCTTAACTGTCGCATTGTGGCAAGGTGCTAGCTATAACTATGAATTAGGCGCTCAAGTTCCAACTTGGTCGGCTGAATTTATGCTGCCTTGGATTCAAACCCTAGGCATCAACATTCACTTAGCGGTGGATGGCTTATCTTTACTCATGGTGGGTTTAACTGCATTACTGGGTATTTTAGCGGTAGGCTGTTCATTTGGTGAGATTCAAAAGAACGTCGGTTTCTTCCACCTTAACCTTTTATGGTCTTTGGGTGGGGTAATTGGCGTATTCCTTGCGATTGACTTGTTCCTGTTCTTCTTCTTCTGGGAGATGATGCTTGTACCAATCTACTTCCTGATTGCGTTATGGGGTCATAAAGGTTCAAACGGTCGTTCACGTGTTTACGCTGCAACCAAATTCTTTATCTACACGCAAGTTGCTGGTTTAATCATGTTGATTGGTATCTTAGGTCTAGTGATCTATGGATACATGATGTCAGGTACTATTTCATTCAACTACAACTATTTATTGGCTGTAGCGAATACCCTTGACGCACAATTACCAGCAGTCGCTTATGCTTTCATGATCTGTTTATTCATCGGTTTTGCGGTAAAACTTCCAGTTTTCCCATTACACGGTTGGTTACCAGATGCACACGCACAAGCGCCTACAGCGGGTTCTGTCGACCTTGCAGGTATTTTGATTAAAACTGCGGCATACGGCTTATTACGTTTCGTGATTCCATTCTTCCCAGCGGCTTCTGCTCAGTTTGCAGACATTGCCATTATTTTGGGTTTAATTGGTGTGTTCTACGGCGCGTGGTGTGCTTTCCAGCAAACCGATATGAAGCGTTTACTTGCCTATACCTCAATTTCGCACATGGGCTTTGTATTACTTGCAATTTATGCAGGTAATATCCTGACTTACCAAGGCTTAATGATCATGATGTTGGCACATGGCTTGTCATCTGCAGCATTGTTCATTATGTGTGGTCAAATTTACGAGCGCGTACATACACGTGACATGCGTTTAATGGGCGGTATTCGTGGTCAATTCCAATACCTTTCATTCTTCCTCATGTTCTTTGTGGCTGCGTTAGTCGGTATTCCTGGTTTAGGTAACTTTATTGGTGAATTCCTGATTTTAATGGGTTCATTTGAACAGTTCCCAGCCTTCACAATTATTGCGGCAATCAGTTTAGTTTTTGCAGGTGTTTACGGTTTAATCCTGATTCACAAAGCCTTATTTGGTGTACCAAATGAAGAGCAAAAACAACACTATGCAAATCCGTTAAAAGATTTAAATGCACGTGAAGTTGTGATTCTTTCAATTTGTGCGCTGGGTCTAGTATGGCTTGGTCTGTATCCACAAACCTTCCTTGATATTTCAAATTCAAGTATGGCGTGGTTAGCAAATAGCTACATCCCAGTTCAAGAAGTAGTTGAAGTTACACAAGAAGTAACAGCTCAACTCGAAAATGTGGAGATCCAATAAGCCATGAACTTCACAATGTCATTTTCTGAGCTTATGCCTTTAGCTCCTGTGATGATCGTGGCTTTAACTGCGATTATCGTGATGATCCTTACTGCAATTAAGCGTAACCATAACTTAATTGCTACAGCATCAGTGGTGGGCTTGAACCTCGCTGCGGCTTACCTTTTACTCATGATGTTTGGTGGGAACTTTGCTCCTGCCAGCGTGATGGGCATGTTTATGATTGATCCGTTCACCTTGTTATATCAACTGGTGATTCTGATCGCAGCATTGGCATGTTCTACTTTGTCTCATGCTTATATTGAGACCTATAAAGACAACCGCGAAGAACTTTACATCTTGATGTTATGTTCTGTAGCGGGTGCTATGTTGATGGTATCAAGTTCGCACTATGCATCGTTCTTCATTAGCCTTGAGTTAATGTCAATTCCTGTTTATGGCTTATTGGCATATACCCACCAGCGTTCTAAATCTTTAGAAGCGGGTGTGAAGTACTTAGTATTGTCTGCAACTGCATCAGCAATGTTGCTTATGGGTATGGCGTACATTTATGCGTACACAGGTTCATTGTCGTTCTATGACTCTGTTCAAGCATTAATGCAAAACATCCAGCAACCTTTGGTAATTTTAGGTTTAGGCTTAATTGTCTTTGCTGTGGCATTTAAACTGTCTTTGGCGCCATTCCACAAATGGACACCAGACGTTTATGACGGTGCGCCTGCACCAATCGCAACCTTCCTTGCGACTGCAGCGAAAGTAGCAACCATTGGTTTGTTCGTGCGTTACATTTTGGGTTCAGGGGCAATCCTGATCGACTCGATTGTAACTATCATGACCATTATTGCCGTGCTTTCAATTTTGGTGGGTAACTTCCTTGCTGTACGTCAAGTGAACTTGAAACGTATTTTGGCTTACTCATCAATTGCACACTTTGGTTATTTGTTGATTGGTTTGATCAGCATGACTTATGCAAGCTTGGGTAATGTCAGCGTTTATGTGATTACCTATGTCTTGACGACTATTGGCGCGTTTGGTGCAGTGGCATTAATGTCTAGCCCATACAACAACGTAGCAGAAGCTGAAAGTTTGGCTGACTACCGTGGTTTGTTCTGGCGTCGTCCAGTATTGACTGCTGTATTAACCGTGATGATGCTTTCTCTTGCAGGTATTCCATTAACTGCAGGCTTCATTGGTAAGTTCTTGGTGGTGATGGCTGCGGTAACGACTCAGCACTGGTTCTTAGCTGCGATGATCATCGTGGGTTCAGGTATTGGTTTGTACTACTACTTGCGCGTTATGGTGGTGATGTATATGACACCGCCAGATGAACCAAAAATGGATGCTGTCGATCATTGGGGCCAAAAAGTGGGCGGTATTATGGTATTGGTTGCAGCTTTAGCGGTATTGGTGATTGGTGTTTATCCAGACCCAATTATCAAAATGGCACTTGAAGCTGAAATTTTGTCACCCATCCATTTCATGCTGTCACAGCAATAATTTGAAAGAAGTTTAACTTTCAGTCAAAAAGCCTTCATAAATTGAAGGCTTTTTGGTTTATATACACAATAAAAACAGCATATAATAAAATGATATTTGCTTTTCTTTCCTTTTAGGTGTTCTCCCGTGGCTATTCATGAAATCCGACATCCGCTTATTCGTCATAAATTAGGGCTATTACGTCGTGCTGATATCAGCACCAAAAACTTCCGTGAATTGGCACAAGAAGTCACCATGTTGCTGACTTATGAAGCGACCAAAGATTTGCCTATGGTCGAGCACGAAATTGCGGGTTGGAATGGTGCAGTCACTGTAGACCGTATTGCGGGTAAAAAAATTACGGTTGTGCCTATTTTACGTGCAGGTATTGGCATGTTAGATGGTTTCTTAAACTTGATTCCAAGTGCCAAAGTGTCTGTACTTGGCTTGGAACGTGATGAAGAAACTTTAGAAGCGCGTACGTACTACAAAAAATTAGTACCAGATGTACAAAACCGTATTGCGATGATTATTGACCCTATGCTTGCCACAGGTTCATCTTTAGTGGCAGCGATTGATTTGCTCAAAGCCAGTGGTTGTAAAGACATTCGTGTGATGGTTTTGGTTGCAGCGCCAGAAGGCATTCAACGTGTAGAAGCCGCGCATCCAGATGTGGTGATCTTTACTGCATCGGTAGATGAAGGTTTAAACCAAGATGGTTATATTGTGCCTGGCTTGGGTGATGCAGGCGATAAAATTTTTGGTTCAGTGCAAAAAGATTAAGCCGAATGTCGGTGAAAAAGAGGCATTAACTGCCTCTTTTTTATATACTCATATAAAGTGCAGCTCGTAAAAGGTTAAGCCATGAAATCTGAACAATATCAAGGGAAAATCAAACAATATAATGCCGAAAAAGGCTATGGATTTATTGCCGCACCTGAAGGTGAAGTGTTTTTCCATATCTCGGATTTTCCTGCGGCTGAAGGCGAGCCAAAGCGCAATGATCGCGTTAAATTTAATGTGGTTCAAAATGGTGATCGTTATAAAGCCATTAATATTGAACCTGTAGAAGATAAATCCAAAAAAGCAAAAAAAGCCAAAGCGGTTGCTGCGAATACGTCGATTACGTCTGCATTGTTATCAAACTTAAAGCGTTAGTTTTAAATGTTTTCATGCACAGAAAAGAGGCATTTTCGCCTCTTTTTTTGTACAATAATCAAAAATTAACGTGAAAAGAGTAATTTATGTTTTTAGAAGGGAAAATAAAAACTTATAACGAAGAACGAGGCTTTGGTTTTATTCAAATAGAAGGAGAGCCTAAAGATTTATTTTTTCATATTAAAGATTTTCCCAATAAAAATATTCCACTAAAAGTGGGAGAAAATCTAAAATTTCGTAAAGTAGAAGAAAATGGCAAGTTCAAAGCAGATAATATTATCCGTCTAGATATTAAGGTTGCAGTCGAAAGGCATACACCTCAATCAAGGGCAATTCATACGACAAAGCAGAATCATAAAAGACAGCAGAAGTCTGAAAATAACTCATCCAATTTTGTTACTTATATTGGTATATTGATTATATTCGGCTTGGCTTATGCAGTATTTAATAAGTACCAAGCTTGGCAAAATAGTCAGCCTGAAGCTTTATCAGTACAAAAAGTAGTAGAAGTTCCTGTTGTTGAACAGAACTTTACTTGTGATGGGCGTGAGCACTGTAGTCAAATGACGTCTTACGAAGAAGCATTATTCTTTATACGAAATTGTCCAAATACTAAAATGGACGGTGATGGTGACGGCATACCGTGTGAGAGTCAGTTTAATCGCTAAAAAAAGAGTACCATCATCGGTACTCTTTTATAAACTATTTCGCGTCGCAAAACTTCATAAATGCCTTTAAGCCAGGCCCTTGGTATTTCTGACGATGCACCAACATGAATAACGGGCGCGTCAGTTGCCAGAAAGGTGTATCTAAAATCACCAATTGACCTTTTTCTAGTAAAGGTTCAATCGCCAATCGTGAAATACACGACATACCAATCCCACCTGCGACAATTTTTAAAATCGCTTCGTTATGACCCAAAGTTAAACGAATATTGGCATCAGGCAGGTCTTTTAAAATTGCATTGTCAAACACTTCACGGGTACCTGAACCTTCTTCACGTAAAATCCACTCGGCGTCTTCAAAATCTGCGATACTTAAAGCACGGTTTAACTGCGCTAAAGGATGACTTGGCGCACAGCACACTGCAAGTTCATCATCACGCCAATGAATACATTGGAGTTGGGGTAAGTGACAAGAACCTTCAATCAGTGCTAAATCTAGCTGAAATTGGTTTACAGCTTCAATCATTTGGCGGGTATTGCCCACTTGTAACTGTAAATGCGCCTGCGGCTGAATTTGCAAAAAGTCTGCCATTAAATCAGGCATCAAATAGTCACTAATGGTAAGAGTTGCACCTAAACGCAAATCAATACTTTGTAGCTCGCCTTTAGCGGCTTGCTCAAATGCTTCACAACGACCCAAAATTTCTAAGGCTTGTGGCAATAAAAAACGACCCAAATCATTTAGTTGTAGACGCTTACCCAAACGGTCAAACAGTGGAGCACCCAAGCCATCTTCCAAATCTGCTAAGGCCATGCTTGCAGCACTTTGGGTGAGCTTAACGGCATCACTGGCTTTGGTTACTGTCCCTTCTTGGGCAACTGCTACAAAAACCGCCAACTGGCGTAAAGTCATGCGCATGAATCAAGCCTTAACATTTAAAAATATTCATAAATTACCCCAACATGCTAACATGAGCACAGTCTTTCATGCCACGCTCAAATCATGTCAATTGAAAAATTTACTTTAGAAAAAGTGCTTTCGGTTCATCGTTGGACCAACACCTTGTTTAGCTTCACCATGACTCGTCCTGCGCACTTTAAATTTACCGCAGGGCAGTTTGCACGTATCGGGTTAAAAGTGGGCGATGAATTGGTAGTACGTGCTTATTCGGTGGTGTCATCACCCTTTGATGAAACTTTAGAGTTTTTCTCAATTGTCGTGCCAGATGGTGCGTTTACTTCTAACTTGCAGCACCTTCAAGTGGGGGATGAGCTGTACTTGGAAAAAATCCCTTATGGTTTTTTGACCTTGGCGCGTTATCAATTGCCTGCCCCACACGATTTATGGTTACTGGCCACAGGTACAGGTCTTGCACCGTTTTTATCCATGCTGCAAGATTTTGAAACATGGACAAAATATCAACATATTTATTTGGTTTATAGCGTGCGTACCGAAGCTGAATTGGCTTATGTCGATAAAATTCACGAGATTGCCGAAACTTTTGGCGAAGGGCATACAGGCTTTAAATTTATCCCAATTATCACTCGCGATCCTCAAGCTGATTTGCATGATCGTTTGCCTATATTAATTGCAAATGGTGAACTTGAACAGGCTGCGGGTAGTGTACTCAACCCTGAAACCAGCCATGTGATGTTATGCGGTAACCCTGCCATGGTCGATGACACCAAAGAAGCCTTAAAAGCGCGTGGTTTAACCATGAACCGCCGTGGGGAAGGCAATATTGCAGTTGAAAATTATTGGTGAGGATGTGATGCAACTATTCAAATATCAACTGTTCAAATATATAGCCAGCGCAGGGCTGATGTTTATAGTCGCACAAACCGTACAGGCTGAAACGGTGGAAACTCAGGTTGCTGTGCAAGATCACGTACTCATTTATGATGGGCCACTTAGCCCTGAAGCCAACGCACGTGCAGCGGAATTACTTAAACAGTCAGACAAAATTGATACCTTAAAAATCAACAGTCGTGGTGGCGAGATCAGCTTAGGTATTGATTTGGGTAATTTGGTCTTTGGCCATCAACTGAATGTTGAAGTTGGACAGTATTGCTTTTCTTCTTGTGCCAATTATGTATTTCCTGCGGGCAAAGTAAAATATTTAAACTTGCGTAGTCAGTTGGGTTGGCATGGTGGCAGTTTGCAAAAAATGCAATTTGAAAGTGCCGAAATGGAACAAATGTATAATGAATATATTGGCCCAATCCGTGCAAAGGAAACCGCTTTTTTTCAGAAAATTAAAGTTCAGCAAAGCTCAACCATTGCAGGGCAGACTCCTGAATATGAGAAGTATCAAGACTGTGTCGGTTGGCGTTATACATCTAAGAAAATGCGCAGTTTTGGCATAGATCAGGTGCGTTTTAAGCAGGTTTTGTGGCTGCCTAAATCGAGTTTTGAAAATAAATGTATTTTCACAATTCGCTAAAAATTGGTTGTTGAGGTGATCTTCACCATTCATATAAAAACCTCATCTACAACGCTGCAGATGAGGTTTTTGCTTGGTGCGATTCAATTTTGAAAGCAACTTTTGAACGCAATGCTTGAAAGTGACTCTTCAAAGAAATTAGTGCACAAACATATCCATATATTCGCGGATTTCCTGAATCGCGCTATCGACATCGCTACTTAGCCAAGTCGGTTCAAAAAAACCTGCATAATGCTCTAAGCGCTCTTGAGGAACCACCAAACGCACAGGACATTCTTCTTCAAGTAAGCGCCACGGTAAAATTGGCACTTCATTATCCAGAAATGCAGCAATGTTGCGAATATCAATGATCATGGCATTCACACAATCTGGAAATGGCATGACCGAAAATTCTTCGGTACGACGACGGAAATATTCCAAATCGCCCCATTTGAGCAGATAGCTGGGCTTGCTAAATTCAATAATACCAATGAGATGCCCATCACGGGTATAGTGCAAGGCACATTGATGAGTGACGTCAGTGTCAAGATCAAGCGATACACTTTGTTGACGATACGCCATAAAGTTCAAAGTACACAAAAAAACGGTACGTGATTATAGCGCATTTCCCCGTGAGAGGCAGCTTTGTCGATATTGGGCAACATAGGTGGTACTTGAGGTATATTACATCTTTTCACCATCTTGCTATGTATTGTCACACAATAAGCGTGAGGAGCTTGTTAGTATGAAAATTCATCAGATAAATACATAAGTGAGGGGAACATGCCGCATGATTTCAATAAACCACCTCATGTAAACTCAGCTGAAGACATTAAGCGAAAAAAACGTATTCCAGTCTATATGCTTCTACTGGTGGGAATCTTTTTATTGGCATTGCTGATTTACATGATGGCGGATCGCAATCCGAGTCCGAGCGAAGCACCTCCTGGACATCCTAATCCAACCGTACAACAAGCAACGCCAAATAGCACGACAACGGGCACAGCTGGAGATGAAGCACGTGCAGAGGACAGCAATACTGCAACAGCAACAGATCGGTAGCTTAGCCTAAGCGTCAAAAATTCATATTTACAAATTCAGCCTTGCCTAGATGCAGGGCTTTTTTGTGGATTTTCGCAAGGTTTATTGTCCCTCCTTTGTAGAATTGTTGCGATTCTGCATCCTAAGGTTGAATAAAAAATATGCAAATTCTATGGTGAATAGAGCTTTACTCAATAATTTGAATCGATAAAAAGCAGTTTTGCGCCGTGGTGCAAACCTAAAAATGAAGCTAATCACCATGAGGATTAAACAAGATGAATGATTATTTTAATGGGAACCTACATGGCAGAGGTTTTGATGCCATGTATTATTGGGAGCAATTTCAACCCATTTTTGCTGCAGTCGCAATTTTACTTGTCGGGTGGGTGATTGCATTATTGGTCGCGGGTGGAATTAAAAAGGTTCTACAAAAATTAGGCACCGATCAAAAATTATCAAATGCAACGGGGCATCGTTCAAATATTGAAGTGATTGTGTCACGGGTCGTGTTTTGGGTAATTTTAATTATTGCAGTCATTGGTGCGTTGAACGTGTTGAATCTGACCAGTGTCAGTGGGCCATTCAGTAATATGATTCAGCAGTTCTTATTGTTTATTCCTTCTTTACTGGCTGCTGTTGCTGTTGGTTTTATTGGTTGGATTTTGGCAAATCTGGTTAAAGTGGGGATGCAAAAACTGTTGGCACGTACTCAGTTGGATGAAAAACTCAGTGCCGATGTCGGTGTGAGTGGTTTAAGTCAAAATATCAGTGAAATTGTTTATTGGCTGATTTTATTGCTGTTCTTGCCAATTGTGCTGTCAATTTTAGGCTTAAACGGTCTGTTGTTCCCTGTGCAAAACATGGTGAATGAAGTTGTGCTGTATTTACCGAACATCTTCATTGCAGGCGTGATTGTTTTTGTAGGATACATTCTGGCAAAAATTGTTCGTGGCATTGTCGAAGGTTTATTGGGTAGCTTGAATATTCAACAGCATGCTGAAAAAGTTGGCATCTTCAAAAATTCAAATTTACCTAAATTACTCGGTTCGTTTGTTTTCGCCTTGGTGATCATCACAGCCTTGATTATTGGTTTTGAGGCACTTGGCATTGAAGCCATTTCACAGCCTGCGACTGCCATGCTGTATGAAATTATGAATGCGATCCCGCATATTATTGCGGCAGGTCTGATTCTTATTTTGGCTTATGTGGTGTCGCGTTTTGTAGCCAATATTGTGGTGGAAGTGGTTGCAGGCACAGGAGTCGATGGTATTCCTGCCAAACTCGACTTACAGCGCTTTTTAGGTACAACTAAAATTTCATGTGTGGTTGGTTATCTGATCGTATTCTTTACCATGCTATTTGCGGTATCTGAAGCGGCGAACCGTTTGGGCTTTGATCAAGTCAGCGGCTTGATTGCCATGTTTATCCAGTTTGGTGCAGATATTCTGTTGGGTGCTGTCATTTTGGTGGTGGGTTTCTGGCTAGCGAATTTGGTCGCCAAAGTGGTACAGCGCGGTGAATATAACAGCTCGCGTTGGTTGGCAAACTTAGTCCGTATTTTAATTATGGGCTTGGTGGTAGCCATGGGCTTACGCGCGATGGGTATTGCAGACTCTATTGTGAACTTGGCCTTTGGTTTAACTCTTGGTTCTGTTGCAGTGGCTTTCGCACTTGCCTTTGGTTTAGGTGGTCGTCAACCTGCAGAACGTGTGTTAACTGATTTGATTGATAAAGCCAAACGTGAGGCGAATCAACCGAATCCGTTGCACAAAACAGAAACGGCAACGTCAGCATCAAATGTGATGACACCTATTGTATCTGAGCAGCCACAAGCGTCTGTAAGTGATGTGACTACAACACCTGAAGCGGCAACTGATCATGCTGTGCCAGATACGTTAAAGGTTGATCCTGAACATCCACCAGTCAATAACCCATTTGGTTCGACAGGTGAGGCTGAACCAGATGTCGATGAACATCCAAAAAATGACCCGAAATAACCTGTTCAAATTTTGATTTGAATCGCTAAGATGATCGACCAATCACCGTATTGGTCGATTTCTTTTCGGTATTCATTAAAAAAGAGGAAAGACTAATGTCCAAATCAGCACCCGATAAGTTTTTTGCCCCAATCGTGATTGCTGGCATCACCATCGGCTTTTTTGTTGCAGCCTATAAATTTGTTTTTGCCAAGCCAGAAGCCACCGCAAAACCAACTGAAAATTTTGAGAAAAATCATCCAAAAGAGGATAGACCAAGCTCTTAAATTATGTTAAAAATTAATCAACTTTGGCAGGAATGAGCCAAAGACTGATTTGGATAAATCAGATCAATAACTTGGAAAGCTTGATGAGGGTTTAAGGGAAAAATAAAAAACTTGGGTTTTAACCAAGCTGAAATATTTGAGTCTTAAAATTCGCGCAAGGATGACAATAATGAGAGAAATCAATATGCTAAACAAATTACGTATCAGTTTAAAAGTTCAAGTGGCAAATTCGTTACCTATGCATCAACAAAATGCTGTGCTTAAAATGCAGCAAACTGAATCACGTTTGGCAAATACGCCAAAATTGGTATTATTTCGTACCGATTATTTAGAATAAAATAACAGGATTCACGTATTGCTAAGTCTTTATAGTACGTGACGGTGTTAAAGAAAAAGCCAGTTTAGAAAAAACTGGCTTTTGTCATTTTGCAATTTGATCGGCAAGATCAATATTATTCTGTTTAGACTAGAATCATTTTTATCACATTCATTTGTTTGCATGTTTCATCTAAAAGCAAACTTAAACATACTCCGATGCTGCATGTGCAGATGACCACGCCCATTGGAAATTATAGCCGCCCAAATGTCCTGTTACATCTAAGACTTCTCCGACAAAATACAAGCCTTTTTGTTTTTTACTTTCCATGGTTTTAGAGGAAACTTCTTGGGTATCGACTCCGCCTAAAGTGACTTCGGCAGTACGATAACCTTCTGTGCCCGATGGTTTGACTTCAAAGGCATTTAAACGTGCTGCAATCTGTTCTAGTTTTTCATCACTGATATTGCCAATTGCCGTTTCAGAGAGCGTAGGCCAGATCAGTTGCTGCAATTCAGCCACTACACTTTTTGGCAAATGTTCGCTGAGCAAGGTGCGTAGTAAAACTTTAGGACTGCTTTGCTTTTTGTTTTTAAAAAAGTCATAGAGTTCTAAGTATGGCAAAAAGTTAATTTTAAAACTTTGTCCGACATCCCAATAATTAGAAAGCTGTAAGGCGCTTGGCCCACTCAAACCACGATGGGTAAATAGCAATGCTTCGGTAAAACTATTTAATGAATTTGATAAAGTCGCATCCACCGCATTACCGCTTAAACGTGTAGTGACTTCTTTAAAGCTGTCTGAGAAGGTAAAAGGCACTAAACCTGCACGGGTCGGGTAAACACGATGACCAAACTGTTTAGCAATTTCATAGCCAATTCCAGAGCCACCTAAAGTTGGAATAGATAAACCACCTGTGGCTACAACCACAGCGCTTGCTTGGAAATACCCTAAAGTCGTTGCAATTTGGAAACCTTGATCATCTAGGGCATTCACAGCTTTGACTTCACAATTAGTTTGAATATTGACCAGATTGGTTTTTTCACATTCGGCCAAGAGCATGGCTAAAATTTCTTTAGCGCCGTTTAAGGTGAATAATTGTCCGTGTTTACGTTCTTCATATTCAATGCCGTATTCGCAGACCAAACCAATAAAATCCCAGTTGGTATAACGGGTGAGAGCAGAAATGACAAAATGTGGATTATGTGAAATATAATGGTTTGGCTCGACTTCTAAATTGGTGAAATTACATTTACCACCACCAGACATCAGAATTTTTTTGCCCACTTTATTGGCTTTTTCCAGTACCACAACCGAACGCCCACGTTTACCAGCCTCTGCAGCCAACATCAAGCCTGATGCACCCGCACCTAAAACAACAACATCAACCTGATGAACCATGAGTATTACTCGGTAGACGAAAAGCGAGCAATTATAAAAGATTTGTGGGGGTTTTAATATGCTTTAAGCTTTCCTTGCAACCCACCTGTATGAATGGCCAGGATTCGAGTGTGGGCAGGGAAATGATTGTGCTGGATTAAATCAAGAATTCCCATCATCATTTTACCTGTATAAATGTGTTCGAGTGGAATTTGATATTTTTGCTCAAAATTTTGAATAAATTTCAATAATTCAGCTGTAGTTTTGGCATAGCCGCCACCACAATAAGCATCGGTTAAAGACCAATTGCTTTTATCAGTCCATTGTTGAATGTCCTGTTTGAGAAAATCACCTTTCAAGGCTGAAAAGCCTAAAATGTGCTGGTGATCTGAACTGCTTTCAATGATGCCTGCAAGAGTTCCACCTGTACCCACGGCACAACAAATTACGTCATAATTTTCTAAATCATCAGGGGAGAGGATTTCCTGTGTCCCTTGAATGGCAAGGGAATTGCTTCCACCCTCTGGAATAATAAAGGCTTGAGGATATTGCTGTTGAAGTTGTTGTAAATATTCTACTTCATGGCGCAGACGATATTCGGCTCGGCTGACAAAATGCAGTTGCATGCCAAAATCTTGCGCTGTTTGTAGGGTAGGATTTAAGTCTTGGGTCGCAAGTTCCTGACCACGAATGATGCCGATACTTTGAAAACCAAAATGCTGTGCTGCAAAAGCTGTTGCTGCAATATGATTGGAAAATGCACCACCAAAAGTGAGGACTTGAGAAAAACCTTGCTGTTGTGCTGCCAAGAGGTTGTATTTGAGTTTAAAAAACTTGTTGCCCGAAATCTGGGGATGAATCTGATCAAGGCGTTTGATGGTCAGTTGAACAGGCTGGGGAAGTTCTAATGTTTGATAAGGGGTAGGAAAAGCAATGTGATCAAACATTTTTTGCGAACGAGAAATGAATTTGACCACATTGTAAATGTATTTGATTGAGAATGTCAGTGTTGGTTTATGAGTCGGCATCCACCGACGTGATTACCGACATACCAGGACGTAGGTTTTCCATGCCTTTTTGTTCTGGATCAATGGCGATGCGTACCGCAATACGTTGCACCACTTTGGTAAAGAGTTGCCTGTGGCATTATCAGGTTTGAGTACACTGAACTATGAGCCCGCAGCAGTGGAAATCTGCTCCACATGGTCTGGTTTATTGAGCAATGTCCAAACAATAGGTATCGCTATTCCACGATAGATGATGGCTAACATCAAGATATTGATATCTCGTTTTCCCCATTTCCAGTTGGTTCTATCCAAAGTTAATTGGACTTTATCGAATAAAAATATATTGAAAATTAACTGAGAAATTTGACGATAATCGAAATACTGATCTGCAAAGAAGCGTTGTATACGTCGATAAAATGATTGTGGTAAGCACTTGATGGGTAAGGCTTTAGATACAAAAGAAAGATTACATGTCTGTTTTACAATTAATGCAGGCATAATCAGTGTAAAACATTTTACATGTGACTTGTTCCACTTTAGATATTTGTTTAATATGAGATGTAACTCATTGAAATGTGTGATCATATTCGTCGTCAGAAAACAAGTATTATGCCATTATTTCAATGAGTTATCTTTTTTGTCGTGTACAAAGATCGTTTTATCAAAATAAGTTGAATAACCATAGGGCAGCAATTTACCCTATGGCTTTTTAAAATTTAATGAAAAACTGCTTCCAAAGCATTTAAGCCAACTTTAGGATCGAGTAAACCATTGTAAATCTCTGGAATTTCACGTTCGACACCTAAGAGCTGATAAATGGCAATCATGGCACAACGTACGGAATATTCCACAGTGAAAACCACATCATCTTCAAGCTCTACGAATTGACCTAAGAAAGCAAAGTTGACTGCATTTTCTGGAATGACCAATGGGCGATCACCTGCTTTACGACATGCAAATAGGGCAGAGGCATAAGGCATCATTACTGTGGTAATGTCAGTATGTGCCAACACATGATCCAAAATGTCATCGAAACCAAGTTGATGAATCAACTCAATTAAAATTTCTTGACCCGTCGCTTCACTCATCGGTTTTTTAATGTAATCGCCGATATGGTCAATTTCAAAACCATAACCCCATAAGGTGAATTTACCTTCTGGTAAGTCAGCAAAATGCGGTTGAGCTGGAACGACCACAGATAGATGCCAACCAGATTCAAACCAAGTCATGAGTGCACCTGTACCCGGTTCATTTCCTGTGTAATCAATAATCCGTTTTAGCAGCACATCATCATGCATGGTGAGCGTAAAGGATTTCCATTTATGCTCATCAATGTTGCCATAGAAGGTCATTGGACGACCAAAATCAGGAGCTTTTTGAGCCAATGTTTCCCACAAACGCCAGCCATGATCTTGTCGATCACGAATTAGCTCAGGAACATCGAATTTATCGCCATAACGTGAATCAGCCGTAATCGAACCTAAAGTAAAGAGCGCAAGATCATGCTCACCCAGTTGAATTTGTTCAGTGCCTTCTGGAATGTTGACATAAAGTTGGGTTGCCTTACGTTCCTTCGTTTGGTCATCTTCGACAAAGTCTGCATCTGTGACATAACTACCGAAACGAACATCAACGCCTTGTTCCACCAACCAGCGTTGTAGAGGATGAATCATTGAATCATATTGATTGTATTTAGTTCGTTTCACACCTGCTAAGGTATGGATGCGTGGTAATTCTTGAATGAAACGTAGAAAATAACGGCGTAATTCCGCTGCGCTATGCCATTTTTGAAAGGCAAACGTGGTTCGCCACATCCGCCAAAAATTACTTTGGAAAAATGCATCATCAAAAAATTCATCAATACGGCGACTACCGATACGATCTTCTTTTAATGCCAGTAGACGTAACATTTGAGCACGGTTGAGCGTTGATAACCCCAATTTTTGAGCTTCTGCAATAATATGATTTGAGTCGATCAAACGTGCTTGAGCATTGGTTTTAACTTGTTCGTTAAATTCACGACATTCTTCACGAACAGAAATGTCTGGATTTTCTAAAGATGGGATGCTTGAAAATAAATCCCAAGTACACAAATAAGTCTCATCAGTTAGCATACGTCCACCACGTGTGACCCATGCTTGGTTCGGATTAAGCGGATTATGTCCACCATCCATCGAACCACCAGAAACATTCAATTCTTCTAAAATATGGATATGTTCAGCTGGCACTTTAGCATCACGAATCGCAAAAGCAGCAGCAGCCATACCAGCTATGCCTCCACCTACAATCCAAAGATGTGATTTAGAGCGGTCTAATGTTTTCAGTCTTTTATTTTGCATCTGATGTGCCTCGTTTGTAGTTCTAAAGAAAATTAAAGCCGTAATTTTATTATGGGATTATATGTTTTAAAAATATATGAAAGTTCTGCTAAAAATCGATGATAAATTATTATCAGAAAAAAACTTTAATAGAAAAAATGGATGCACAATAAAATTTTACTGTTCATATGCTATGTTTTAACTGTTTGATATTGAAATTAAATTGAGTTTTTACTCTATTTTTGGTTTTTTTAATAAATATCAAATTGCTTGAAAAATCCTTAAATTTATAAACATAAATCAAAAAAATTATATCTTCTATTATGGTTTTTTAAGTAAAATAAATAATTGAAAATTATTCTAATCTTGAGGTCTATCTTGGAATCATTATTGATTTTAGGCTCTATTGCTTTGGCATTAATGTTGGGGGCAATTAGTCCTGGGCCTACCTTTATTTATGTGGCAAAAAATTCGATTGCCATTTCACGTAAGCATGGTTTATTTACGGCTTTAGGCACGGGTACGGGTGCCGCAATTTTTGGTTTATTGGCGGTGATGGGGTTGCAGGCTATTTTATTGGCAGTGCCTTCAGCATATTTTCTGCTTAAAATTTGTGGTGGTTTATATTTGTTGTTTTTGGCTTATAAAATTGTGAAGCATGCCAAAGCGCCTATTCAAACCAATCTTGCACATGGACAGCAAATGTCACTGCGCCGTGCGTTTACTACAGGTTTAATTACGCAGTTATCTAACCCTAAAATTGCAATTGTCTTGGCGAGTATTTTTACGGCTTTGTTGCCTAAAGAAATTCCGAACTATTTTTATGTGGTGCTGCCAATTCTGTGTTTTTTTATTGATGCAGGTTGGTGTTCATTGGTTGCAGTGGCTTTGTCTGCAGAAAAACCGCGTCAGGCTTATATTAAGTTTAAGGCTATTTTTGACCGTGCAGCAGGGGCGGTCATGACAGTATTGGGATTAAAGTTAATTTTTGGGATGAAGTGATTTATTTGTGTAGATACCTATGCCTTTTGGGAGAAGATTGGGATGAGGGTATTCTAATAATTAAAATGTTTGCCTTACTTTTAAAGGATCAAAAGTAACAAAAATCCTTTGTTCGTTAGAGGGCACGTCCGTGTGCCTAACGAACAGGCTACATCCATGTCACCTTTCTGTGCGTTAGTACTTAAATCAATATTCATCCTCTTCGAATTTGATAGATGGAAAGTAATGTTTAGGGTCATATCCGTCACAATATTCAAATGGAATATTTTTAATAAAATCATATTTATTTATAAAATTATTTTGGAGCCATTTTTTCCAAAACGCGATAAAACATTGAAAAAAAGGATATAAAGCTCAGGGTTTGAAAGTTGAGCACGGTAAATTTTTATTAACTCGTATTTTTCAAAATCACTTAGGATTGTTGATTCATCTACTATTTTTATAGCATTATACATATTTCTAAAATAAGAGCTTAAATGAGTTTGATTGGTTTTCAATAAGCAGCCTCTAGAATCCTTTTCCATTAACCTTTTCTGAATTTTAATAACTAATTCTTCATTAAATCCGTTATACGGCGAATTCAAACATGAGGTGCGACAGTTTCAAAAGCCTTATGATAATCAACAAGCTGAGCAAATTTCTCTAATGGTGTAAGCCAATCTAACGCTTTTCTAGGGCGAGTATTCAGTGACATGGCAACTTGATTTAAATAATGCTGATCTGCCTGGTTTAAATCAATCCCTTTAGGTAAATACTGCCTAATTAAACCATTCATATTTTCGCATGTGCCTTTCTGCCATGGCGAATGTGGGTCACAGAAATATACATCTATGCCTAAATCTTCTTCGAGAATTTTATGTTCTGACATCTCACGTCCACGGTCATAGGTCAATGTTTTACGCAGTTCTGCGGGTAAATATTTCAGAGCTTCAGTTAAAGCCTTGCGCACTGATTCTGCCTTTGCATCAGGTAATGTTGCCAAGATACAGAGCCGTGTATTTCGTTCAATAAGTGTTGCTATCGAACTTTTATTGTCTTTACCTTTAATTAAATCGGCTTCCCAATGACCCGGTATTTTTCTTTCTTGAACTTCGGCTGGGCGCTCATGAATAGTTTTAATATCCTGTAATATAGAATCTTTTTTAGGTTCACCGTTAGCTTTTCGCTTTTTATTTTCATGACGCAGACAGGATAGTAAGTCTTTTTTCAGCTCACCCTTTGGTAATGCTCGTATAGTTGAATAAATCGTTGTATGGCTTACATTCATTGTTTGATCCAAATCAGGAAATCTCTTTAAACGCTTTGCTATTTGCTGAGGAGACCATAAACAACGGATCGCTTCAACAATAAATTTCCAGAGGATTGAATCGATTTTGAGTTTTCTATGACCACGTCTACGTCTAGCGAAGGTGTTATCAGAAGCATATTTAGCTTGATAAACGTCATTGATGCTATTTCTTTTAAGTTCACGATAGATCGTACTAGGATGTCTTTTAATAAGTTCAGCAAATTTTCTGGGTGAAAAGCCTTCTTTTCTTGACTCAAGCATTAATGCAGTACGATCTTCAAAGTTAAGATGATGGTATGACAATTTTATATACTCCATAAACCCTTTAAATTAATTAGGTGGTTTATGTCGCACTTCAAGTTTTACTCTGCCTACCTTGATAGTTTATTTACTATAAATGTCGTCCAACTTCCCTCTATACCAAAGTAAAAAATAACGTATGAGATATCTAATATTTGTGATTTATTGAGTTGGAGATTTTCTTGTGCAGAAATTTCTTGAATCGTTTCTAAAATTCCTTTGAACTGAATTTTGAAGGTTACAAAAGCCTTTTTTCCTTCTTTTGGTGGGTGTTGCGGATCGGTATTGGGTAAAGAAATATTTATCAAATGTTGGTTGTGATAATCAATCATTTTAAAAAAATTAGACTTTAAATTATTTTTCTGCGCTTCATCTTTTTGATTAATAATTGTATAAATCAAGAGGAATATGCTTGATGCACTTAAGAGAGTACCTATAAGTCCTCCATACAAATTACCTAAAGAAGCTCCTAAATTTGGATCAATCAAGGAGGTTGCTCCAATTTGAAAAGCTTTGTTGGTAAAAATAAAATAGGTAGCTAGCAAACTAATAATTATCAAGACTATTGGTAGAACTAAGCAAAAAAACTTTATCCATCTATTCATTATTTATAGCTATAAAAAAACCCCACTAAAATATAGCAGGGCTTTTTATCAGTGTCTAAAAATTAAGACACTTTATCCCCCGGTTTAGCACCAGATTCAGGTGAAATCACCCAAACACCTTCACCATTTCCTGCAGCAAGTACCATACCGTTTGAAATACCAAAACGCATCTTACGTGGAGCAAGGTTAGCGACCATTACCACCAATTTGCCTTTTAAATCTTCAGGTGCATAAAACTCACGGATACCGCTAAACACGTTACGAGGTTCAGCTTCACCAACATTTAAAGTCAGTTGAAGAAGCTTATCAGAACCTTCAACAGTTGCTGCCTCTAAAACTTCTGCAACACGTAAATCGACTTTCATAAAGTCTTCAATTCCAATGATTTCTGCTTCACCTACTTTAGGCTCTGCTTTTTTCTCTTTGGCTTTTTCCTTTTTCTTTTCAGCTTTTGGTGCTTCAGCAGGAGCAGCTAAAGAATCTTTAGATGCATCCACCATTGCAGCTACAGCTTTCGGATCGACACGTTGCATCAATGGTTGGAACAACGCAATTTCATGACCGACTAAAACAGTTTTACGTGATTCAAAGTTAAAGCTATCTAACTGTAAGAAGGTTTGAACTTGTTCAGCCAAAGTCGGCAATACAGGAGCCAAGTAAATCGCCAATTGACGGAACAGGTTAATCCCCACAGAACATACATCGTGAACCTGTTGTTCTTCGCCTTCAATTTTGGCTAAAGCCCAAGGCTTTTTCTCATCAATATATTGGTTCGCTTTATCGGCCAATGCCATAATTTCACGAATGGCGGCAGAGAATTCGCGCTCTTCGTATGCTTTGGCAATCGAGTCACCTGCAGCAATAAAGCTTTGTACCAACTCAGGTTCTGCGCAGTTTGTGCTTAATTTATTATCAAATTTGGTGTTGATGAATTTGGCACAACGGCTAGCAATATTCACCACTTTACCTACAAGGTCAGAGTTTACTTTCTGCACAAAATCATCCAGATTTAAGTCAGAGTCTTCAACTTTGTCAGATAGTTTTGAGGCAAAGTAATAGCGTAAATATTCAGGGTTTAAATGCTGTAAATAGGTTTCTGCTTTAATAAATGTGCCGCGAGATTTCGACATTTTTTGACCATTTACAGTCAAGAAACCATTTACAAATAAACCTGTAGGCGTGCGATAACCCGCACCATCTAACATTGCAGGCCAGAATAAAGCGTGGAAATATACGATGTCTTTACCAATGAAGTGATAGACTTCTTTGTCTGAATCTTTTTTCCAATAATCGTCAAAATTTAGGTCAGGGCGTTTGGTTTTTACGTAGTTTTCAAAACTCGACATATAACCAATTGGTGCATCAACCCATACATAAAAATATTTATTTGGTGCGTCTGGAATTTCAAAACCAAAATATGGTGCATCACGTGAAATATCCCAGTCATTCAAGCCATTTTCAAACCATTCATCTAATTTGTTGGCGATCGAAACTGGCAAACGACCTTCATCGCGTGTCCATTTTTGCAAATATTCGCCAAAATTAGGCAATTTAAAGAAGTAATGATCTGATGATTTTTCTACAGGCGTCGCACCGCTCAAAGTCGATTTTGGATTAATCAGCTCAGTCGCGTTATAGGTTGTACCGCAAACTTCGCAAGAATCGCCGTATTGATCTTCCGCTTTACATTTTGGGCAAGTGCCTTTAATAAAACGATCCGATAAGAACATCCCTTTTTCAGGGTCAAATAATTGCGTGACAGGACGAACAGCAATATTGCCCGCATCACGGTTTTTGACATAAATTTCGCTGGCACGTGCGCGGTTGGTGTTGCTATGCGTTGAATCATAATGATCAAAATGCACGCCAAAACCGTCAAAATCACGAATGTGTTCTTGTTGCACATTGGCAATTTGCTGTTCAGGGCTAATCCCGTTGGCTTCGGCACGCAGCATGATTGCTGTACCATGCGCATCATCCGCACAGACATAAGTCACGTCATGTCCCATTGCACGCATGGCGCGAACCCAGATATCTGCCTGGATATAACCGAGTAAGTGACCCATATGGATCGGACCATTGGCGTATGGTAGGGCGTTAGTGACTAAAATTTGACGCACGGATATAACTCTCTCAAATAGGGACGATGCAATTCGGGCAATTTTACCTTAGATAGCACATAGATGCACAAGGGATTCCATGAATTCTTTTCAAATCCGCCTAGAAGGCTAAATACAATATCTAAACAAGGAGTTGGTCTGCATTTGAAGATAAACCATGTTGAAAACCAACTGATATACTCAGAATTAAGTATTTCAGTGAAAGCACGACTTAACCTTATACTGAATTATCGTTACACTATCAAAATCGCGGTATTTCCAAACTTTGGAGTAAATCTATGTCTTGGCTTTCTTCACTTAAATCGGTTTTTTCACCATCTCAGTCGGTGAATGAAGAAGCGATTCAGCAGATTTTGCAAAGTTACGTGCTGCCACATTCTCAGCAGTTTTTAAAAGATCGGATTTCCCAAGTGAATGTGCAGGGTGAAATTTTACAAATCACCATCAATACGTATCCTGAAGAAAAATCACATTTACAACAAATACATGATGAATTGGCCGATGCTTTGGAAAAATGTGGCATTAAAGAATTGAATATGCATGTGATTCAGCAAAAAACGGGTCAAGCAAAGCAAGAAAGTTGTGGTCATCAACATGCTGCGGGCGAAGGCTGCTCATCTAATCAAGCTCAGGCTGCGTCTTCTAATTTACCACCAGTGGTCGATGCTGCGGGTCAAAGCTCAGCGCAAGAAGCAGATCCGAATAATCCACCTATTCAAAAAGCTGCGCCACAACAGCGTGATGTGCCAAAACATCCACGTATTCAAAACGTGATTTTGGTGTCATCAGGTAAAGGTGGGGTAGGAAAATCTACCACAACTGTAAATTTGGCCTTAGCGCTGCAAGAATTAGGCTTAAAAGTTGGTGTATTGGATGCCGATATTTATGGCCCAAGCATTCCTACCATGCTGGGTAATGCGGGCAAAACCCCTATGATTGAGGCTGAGCAGTTTGTTCCATTAGATGCTTTTGGTATGCCAGTTTTATCCATCGGACATTTAACAGGTGACCACAATACACCTGTAGCGTGGCGTGGACCAAAAGCCACAGGTGCATTAATGCAGCTCTTTAATCAAACCTTATGGCCAGATTTAGATGTGTTGATGATTGATATGCCACCAGGAACGGGGGATATTCAACTGACCCTTGCACAGCGTATTCCAGTAACGGGTGCAGTCATTGTGACGACACCGCAAAATGTTGCATTAATGGATGCCGTGAAAGGGATTGAACTGTTTAATCGGGTGCAAATTCCTGTTATGGGCGTGATTGAGAATATGTCGACGCATATCTGCTCAAACTGTGGCTATGAAGAGCAAATTTTTGGTCAGGGCGGTGGTGATAAACTGGCAGAACAATACGACATTCCGTTGCTAGGACGTTTGCCTTTAAATGTGAGTATTCGTGAAAATGTCGATGCGGGCACACCGTCTGTAATTGCTGGCGATGATGCTGCAGACAGTTATATTGCGATTGCTCAACAGATAGCAAAAAAACTGCCTAAAGCTGAAAAAGATCATAATCGTATTTTTTAAGTGCGAATTGAAAAATAACAGTTATTGTTACCTTATAAGTATTTCAATAGCTAGAAGCTACTTGGGATTAGTGTGCCTGTAAACGAGAAATAGCGGAAACTTAAATTCTCTCGGTGCTTTAAAAAGTAGCTAGTTTTCATTAATCTGGTTTTCAGTTAAAGTACAGCACAGTTTAAACATTCATATTTTGGATAGAAAATAAATGGCAATTAAGTCTGATCGTTGGATTCGCGAAATGAGCGAAAAACACGGCATGATTGAACCGTATGCTGAAAACCAAGTTCGTTTTGACGAAAATGGCGAAAAACTCATCTCTTATGGGGTGTCTAGCTACGGTTATGACGTGCGCTGTGCGCGTGAATTTAAAGTCTTTACCAATGTTCACTCAGCAATTGTTGATCCAAAAAACTTTGATGAAAAAAGTTTTATCGATATTGAATCAGACGTGTGCATCATTCCGCCAAACTCTTTTGCTTTAGCGCGTACTGTTGAATATTTCCGTATTCCGCGTAATGTCTTGACGGTGTGTTTGGGTAAGTCGACCTATGCGCGTTGCGGTATTATTGTCAATGTCACTCCGTTAGAACCTGAGTGGGAAGGGCATGTCACCTTAGAATTCTCTAATACGACTAATTTGCCTGCACGTATTTACGCTGGCGAAGGCGTGGCGCAAATGCTATTTTTTGAATCAGATGAAGTTTGTGAAACCTCGTACAAAGACCGTGGTGGTAAGTATCAGGGGCAAACAGGTGTGACTTTACCTAAAGCATAACTGATAGACTAATTCAGATTAAAAGAAAGCGAGCCGAAAGGTTCGCTTTTTTCATTCATCGGAAAGCTGTGCTGTTTAGCCAGTTTTTTTTGCATTTGTATTAATATTCAGCATAATTAAATTTGAGATTGGTTTGGCATAATCACGTTTTTAAGGATAAAAACACCCTAATAAATAGCCAAGTCATAGATAAATAAAAGAAAGATGCGGAGCATCAGATAAAAGGAAGGTCGAGATGACTGAACACGCAATTACTTTCCCTTTTCCAAAGCATTGCTTAGCTATTGCCGTAGGTATGTTCTTGGCAAATCCGAGTTATGCCTTGCAAGCACTCTCAGATGACTCCCTCTCTAATACGACAGGCGAAGGTGTTGCGTTAGTTCTTGATGACTTCAAGATGGTGTTCCAGCAACCGAACGATCTTTCTACAGGGTCAAGCTATACTCGTGGCTTAGACAACCCTAGCCAATATGATACGGGCTTTATTCGTATTATCCCGACGGGGGAGAATTATGCGCAGTTAGCAGAAAGCGCATACCATACGGTTTATAACAACACTTATAATCAAAGTGTTTTAGAAGGTAAGGCTGAGCACAAATATAACGAAACTTACCGTTCAACTTATGAACAAACCTATACAAGTCAATATTCAACTCTGTATCAAGAATATACTAAAAATATTGAAAAAGATGTTGAAGCGAAAACAGAAACATTTACATTTGATGTTCGTGAAGGTTTTTTTAATAATGAGACGCTCAAGAATTATTACAATCAGCGTCTTGCAGACTATAGGGATGGGACTTGGGGGCGTAGAAAGAGTTTAAAAAAAGATGGAACTACTGCATATACCACACGACCAGTTAGCGAGGATCCAACTGGCGTTTTAAAGTATGAAAAGAAAGCAAAAGAATATGCTATTACAAACACTTATGAAATGCTTGATCTTTTATATGGGAGTCGGTCGGCAGAAGATAATAATGATTTATTGAATTCTGATTTTTATAAAGGGCTTGGCAACTTCACTCGAGAAGACCAAGTTGGCTCACAAGTAGACACATTAATACAGGCTGAAATAACCAAAGAAACAGCATCGGCTGATATTCGGGCTAAATATAATGCGGGTCAACTTGCAGAAGATGCAGCTGAGTCTGCTGTAGCTGAAATTTATGCTCAAATTATACAATCGGCTGAACAGGCTGCGGCAATTGCTGCATCGGGTTCTCCTGTGCAAACGTTAAGAACCAAAGCAGATGTCTTTATTTATGGTCTGGCATTATCTAAAAGTGATAACTCTTTAAGCAGTCGTTATAGCAATCAGGGTTTTAACTGGGGTTCTGCAGACAATCCATGGTTATTCCGTGCAGGTACAGAAAAAGTCAAACAATTTAAAAATGTAGAAAAAGATGTTGGTTATTTAGCACTAGAGGCACCGCTCGCAACTACTACAGCAACTGAAAGTGATAATAATATTAAATTGGGCTTTTGGACTGATATTTTTTCGCGTCAGTTGAAATCAAGCGCAGAGGTTGATCCGAGCACTGGAGCACCAAAATCGGGTTTAGATAAAGAGCACCGTTTACGTACTCAGTTTGTTGCCAATGGTTTAAGCCTAAATGGTTCTCAAACGCGACTATTTCAGACTTTAGACTCGGATAACCCAAATCATCATCAAACATTGGGTATGGCAAGTTTATTGCGTTTAAATACCAATGATAATCCTGCGAATCTAAGTTTCACAGATTCAAACTTAGATAGTAAAGGAATCCGCATTAGTACAGCAGCAAAATCAGATACTTTGGATGGAACGGCGGTCACACCAGCAATAGATGGTTCATTGGCACCAGTTTTTCATGATACAGAGGGTTTGTATTTATACAGTCCGAATATCAATTTAGTTTTAGGGAATATGTATCAGCCTTTTGTGGTTGGTTCTGAGGGCAATAATATTGTGCTAGAAGTAACACGTATTCCGAATGTTCCTGAAATTTACAATAAAATTTATCAAAATTATGAAGATGGAAAGGGTGGGTATTTAGGTTCTACAGCATTTACAGGTTCTACCTGTAATGTGGTGAGTTGTGGCACACCGCTAAAAGCCAATGTCAATGACAGTGCTGCGATGTATCAAGGACGTAATGCGACGCATAGTAGTATTGCAATTGGTACTGTAGAACGCTTGCCAAATAATATGTTGCGTGCCAAAGATCATACGGATGCCACAGGTGTTGTATTTAAGGGTGTAGATGGTACTGCTAAGAATCTAGGTTCAGTTGCAATAGATGGTGTGCTGATTCAGCACCTTAAATTTAAAACAACAGGTCTATAAAAGGAGAATCATCATGTTGAAAAAACTGTCTTGTATTGCATTGATGTGTAGTCCTTTGACCCATGCCAATTTAATTGCACTGGAAAATCATGAATTAACGCAGGCTACTGGTCAAGGTGGAGCAGACCTCAGTTGGACGTTATCGTTAAACCATGAATATGCCGAAAATTTAGAACTCAGCAATATTTCTAAATTTAATGGTGGGACTAAACCTACAGAAGTTTATTATCGCTATAGTAAAAATTGTGCTGACAATAATGTGCTTTGTCGTTTAGCGATTGCACCCAATAACCATGAAGATAATAACGGCAATAAAAAATGGCTGGTATTTAAACAAATTCAGGGCACCATACAAATAGATAAATTTTCTTTAGATGGCACGACTATTATTAATCATAAAAATGACCCACAAACGGCAATGCAGCTTAAGTTTTATGATGATAAGCCATTAAAAATAAGAAATTTGGGTTTTGCAACCATGGCGATCGAAACAGGTACAGGGCAGGGAGCAAATGAAGGTTATGCAAATTCAGAGGTATATACCAAATTTCAAGGAAGAAATTATCAACAAGATGGTAGTAACTTAGTTCAGCAAGATGTACCTTTGTTTGATCAGGGCGCTGAAAAAGGATTTATGGGCTTAAATATTCACGGCAATATGCACATGTCTGGCAATGTGAAAATATTTAGCTACAACTGTACAGGTTCAGCAGCAAGTCGTTGTTGAATATAGGATTAAGTACAGTATAGGGAAATAACAATGAAAAAAATAATGCAGTTGAATTTATTAACATTGAGCGTACTTTGTGCGCAACAAGTGTATGCTTTAGAGCTGATTGCAGACCAGCATTTGTCTGATGTAAGTGGGCAAGATGGTATTGTAATCACCCATGAAATGTCTAAAGCCACGATTAATCAAGTCAATTGGTATGATCCTGATTTAGTGGCTGGAACTCAACAGGGTTTAGGCTTACATAATGTAGAAATTAAAGGACAGAATAACCAGCCTATTATCAGTAAGCTTGCTTTAGATGTGGGGAAAACTGATGTTGGCGCAGGTGTGCGTATCGATGCGAGTATTGATGCTTTTCAATCGACTGCAGATTTAAACTTGGTCAAAAAAAACTGTGTCGGAAATAGTTGTACTAAAGAAACACAAAGCTTGGGTCAGTTCGGCTTAGAAACTAAATCACCTTTAAAAGTTTTATTAGAAACCAAAGCAGGTTTATTCAATCAAAATGAAACGGCACATTTAAACTTCCAGTTACAGAATGCCAAAATTAGTCATGGTTTAGGTAAGCATGAATTATCTATGCATGATTTTAACTTTAATTTTGCGACTGACGGCTATATGTACATTGATGCCGATGAGGGATTGGTCTTTACCACTAAAAATGGCACCACCGACCATTTTGTTAATCTTGGACGAGTGAAAGACCTGAGTGATGTTGCTAGTAGCCGACAAAATGCAACTAACCCTGGGGTCAATATTGACTTGCGTTATGATGATAAAAATTTAATTCGCTTTGGTGCATCAGGTGCGGTAAGCAATGCGAAATTGTTTTTTAATGGGCATCAAAAAAATGTTGCCAATTTTGACGTTTCGAATAAGGTCAATGGTGTAATTGAAACTAAAAATACCGCAGTTACAGGCTACGATACTGTGGTGGGGCAAGGTGGTTTGCATTTGGGCTTATCTGCTGATTTTACCAATCAAAATACGGCAGGCTTGGCTGCAGGGCAATTACCAACAACCTTAGAAATTGGGCACACAGGAAAAGGCAGTTATGCGGTTGAGTTTTCGAATTTAAGACCGCTAACCACACGTGATGCACAAGGTGCTTTGCACAATAAAAATGCTTATATTGATTTTGGCGATATTTATATTAATACCGTACAAGCGAAAAACCTCAATTTTTTAGTCAATGAAAATATTAAAAATACCATTGGTGCAACCAGTCCTATTTTAAACCAGTTGCTATCGAGTAAGCTTGAAGGTGACCAGTTCTCACTGATCGCTGTTCGTGGTATGGACTTTCAGTCTATTGCAGCCAAAGCTAGAATTATTTCTGACAACTCTTTAAATGAATTGACAGGAGATGGTGGTTCTTGGGGTATTGGGATTCCAATTTATAATTTAAATGCCAATGTGGCCTTGTCGGGTAAACAATATCTGTCACCTTATGATGGAACGAACAAAACTGGAATTGGTTATAACGCTATTGTTTCTACCGAAGGTTATGGCATTGATTCAAAAACAGGCTTACCAAGTACCACTTCTATTATCTTAATTGACGGGCAAGACAGCCTGCATGCTGGTGAAGCTGTCAACTATTATGCTGGTTTAAGAAATATTGATGCATTAATTCAGTCCGACGGTGTGATTGGTTATGAAGATGAAGGGATTTATATTCGTGCAGATCATTTATTAGTTGCAGCAAAAGCAGAATTGGCGATTGGACAATTACCAGGTTCGAAATACAACTGCGTCACAGGATCAACTAAATGCGGTGGCTTTGTACCTTACGATAATTTCTCTAAGAAAGATGATGTGTTGACCACAATTGCTTTTAAATTAGATGGCAATGGTGAATTGTTGGTAATTCCTGGAGTGGATCCTACCGATACTAATCCGAACTCAAACTTTTTGTCTTTTGATGCGAACTTTAAGTTTAGAAGTTTAGATAGCACAGAAAAGTCGAATCCGAAGAACTTAGGTAGTTATTTTAGTTTAATTAATGAAGATCAAGTGAATAATGAAACTGTTCAAACTTCTTCAATAAACTTGAATCGAATGGAAGGTCATTTAGGTGTTAAAGGAAAAGTTGTTGTCAGTGCAGATACGGTCACTTTAGACAATCAAGTGAAATTTAATTATAAAAATGATATTGCTCAACCCTTTAAAACAAACTTTGCAATGTCTACCAATGGCAATATGCAGAAAATCGCATCTGTCGTGCTTACAGGTGGAACCATGCGCAGCACATTGGGCATTACGCCACGCTAAAGGATAGAAATAAAATGAAAAAAACAATTTTAGTTGCATCTATTTTAAGTACAGCTTTTTCATTCAATTCTGCTCAAGCGATGCAGGCTTTAAATGATGATCAGTTATCTCATGTACAAGGTCAGGCACTTTTGAACCTGATGACTGCGACAGATCAATCGCAAGGGTTAAATTTTTATAAACTAAGTGTTGATGCACTCATGGAGCTTAATGCCAACATTAAAACGCTACAATTAGGTTGTGGCGGTGTAAATAATGCGATTGGTGGTAAAGCGGGATGTGATATTGATATTTCTAATATTTCGTTAAGTGGTTTGAATGAATCCTATGATTCAACAGGTAACCCAAAGTTTAATGGTGAACGTGCGGGTACCAGTGCACAAATTACCAATCCATTTATTGAATTTGCGATTAGTGGAAATAGTGCGTCAACACGTGAAGTGGTTGGTTTTCGCTTAGGTGCAGAAGAAATTTTAGGTCTACTGACTTTGGGTACAGATAACGTGCAAAACCCAAATGACGGGATTAAAAGTTTCAGTGGTTATATGAAAATGGCACAAACGCAAGGGCATTCATTTACTAAAGAAGCTAAATTTGGTAATGCCTCTGACCAAAAAATTAGTGGGATACTGACTGCGTTGGGGCAGGATCGTGTCTATACAAGTAAACCTGGCGCAGAAGGACATACTGGGATTACCGTTCCATCGATGCGAGCTGATTTTACGATGCCTGAAACAGTAGTGACTGGTCAGCGTATGGAATCCGCTGTAGTTACGGGTATCCGTTCAACATTAGCTTCTATTCCGCTAGCGGCAACAGAGTCTGGGACATATACTGGTGATGTAAATGGAACACCTGACTTTTCAAAAGACCAGTTATATGTCACATTTCCTCCTTTATTGTTTGGTTCTGTTGGTGATCACTCATTCTTTAAAATGAGTAAGGGTTCTACATTAGAAAATTTGAATATGGATATTACTTTTGTCCAAGCCCTAAATATGATTCACAATATTCCTCTGACAGGAACAGGTGGATATTTATCTTTACAAAGCAAGCCAGTGCAGTGGATGGGTGCAGATGAAAAAGATATTGCACAACAAGGTTGGTGGATGTCGTTTAAGGAACCAGTGCAATTAGGTTATTTGGCAACTGCGGATTTGGTAGATGTTTCTGCAGTACTACCACAGGTCGCAAAAGCATTAACTTCTGAGTTAATGCAAGATAAGCATAATGTAGATGTAAGTTTGTTAGAAGCATTAGGTTCATTGGCTGGTACACCAATCGAGCGTAAAATGAATATCGATGTTGGTAGTTACACAGGATATTACACGGGTCAACCAGCCAGATTAACACTTAATAATCAGGTTTTACAAAACCAAAATGTTACCCCTAACTGTTATGGTGGTATGAAATTCTGCTAATCCCAAATGAAAAAAATCCCGCAACTTGTGCGGGATTTTTTATACTCAGTCTTCAATCTTATTTGGCAATTTTGATGAGTAATTCTTCTTTCGTTAGGTTGCTAGATTCAGCATCACGACGACCTTTATATTCAAAAGTACCTGCATCTAAACCTTTCTCACCAATCACAATACGGTGCGGAATACCTGTAAGCTCAAGGTCAGAGAATTTCACCCCAGGACGTTCATTACGATCATCCAGTAATACATCATAACCCGCAGCTTGAAGTTCAGCATAAAGTGCTTCTGCTGCTTCTAATGTGCGAGGTGATTTATGTGCGTTCATTGGTACAATCGCAATTTCAAATGGTGCGATGGCTGCAGGCCAAATAATCCCTTTATCATCAAAATTTTGTTCAATGGCAGAGGCAACGACACGTGTGACTCCAATCCCATAGCATCCCATGGTAACAGTAAACGGTTTGCCATCTTCACCTAATACTTTGCAGCCCAGCGCTTCAGAGTATTTAGTACCGAGTTGGAAGATATGACCGACTTCAATACCGCGTTTAATTTGTAGAGTTCCTTTGCCATCTGGAGATGGATCGCCCTCAACGACGTTACGTAAATCGTAAACTTCAGTATATTGTGCATCGCGTTCCCAGTTCACACCTGTTGCGTGTTGATCAACTTGGTTTGCACCTGCAACGAAGTCAGACAGTACTGATGCAGCACGGTCTACAATCACAGTTATGCCTTTTTCAACCAAACCTTGTGGACCAACAAAGCCAGCAGTTAAACCTAACGCTGCAATTTGTGCATCGGTTGCAAAAGTAAGTGGTGCTGCAATCTGTGGATGCTTTTCTGCTTTAATTTCGTTGAGTTCATGGTCACCGCGCAGGAATAATGCAATCACAGGCACTTGACCTGTTTCATCTGCAACACCTTGAACCAAGAGCGCTTTGACTGATTGGTTACTATTTGTGCCTAAAAATGCAGAAACTTCCGCAATGGTTTTTTGGTTTGGTGTATCCACAATTTTGAGTTCTTGCGTTGCCGCAGCACGTTCACCCACCAAAATAGCTTCAGCCATTTCAATATTGGCTGCATAATCAGATTCGGTAGAGAAGGCGATATCATCTTCACCACTTGAAGCTAGAACGTGGAATTCATGTGAACCTGAACCACCAATAGAACCTGTATCTGCCTGTACTGGGCGGAAGTCTAAACCTAAGCGCGAGAAAATACGGCAGTAGGTGTCGTACATCACATCATAGGTTTCTTGTAAAGAAGCTTGATCGGTATGGAAAGAATAAGCATCTTTCATAATAAATTCGCGTGAACGCATTACCCCAAAACGTGGGCGAATTTCGTCACGGAATTTAGTTTGAATTTGATAGAAGTTGATTGGCAATTGCTTATAGCTTTTTAATTCATTACGCGCCAAATCGGTAATGACTTCTTCATGTGTTGGGCCAAGTACAAAAGGATTGTCGTGGCGATCTTTAAAGCGTAGTAATTCAGGACCGTATTGCACATAACGCCCTGATTCTTCCCAAAGTGAGGCAGGCTGAGTGACAGGCATAAAAGTTTCTAAAGCACCTGCGCGATTCATTTCTTCACGAACAATGGCTTCAACTTTATTTAGCACACGCACACCCATTGGCAGCCAAGTATATAAACCTGAAGCCAATTTACGAATCATACCCGCACGTAACATCAGCTGGTGAGAAATCACCTCGGCATCGTTTGGGGTTTCTCTTAACGTAGCAAATAAAAAGCGACTCGCGCGCATGGAAACTGTCCTAAAAAGTGAAGCGTTAAATGGAGTTTTTTCAAAGCCAGATTATACAATAAAAATCGGGCTAAACTTGCGTTAAAATTTAGCCCGAACGATTGTGTGACTTTGCGTGAGATTTTAAGAAATCAGTTTACGCGTTTGGCGTAACATAAAATTCTTAAAATCATCTAAGTAAGTGAAAATGACAGGTACGACCACCAAGGTGAGTAGGGTGGATGTAATTACACCGCCAATGACTGCGTGTGCCATAGGCGCACTTTGTTCGCCGCCTTCACCCAAGCCAAGTGCGAGTGGCACCATCCCCATCACCATTGCACTGGTGGTCATTAAAATAGGGCGTAAACGGGTTTTCCCTGCAGCTATAATTGCATCATAACGTGAATCGCCCTGATCCATGGCTTTTTTAATAAAATCAATTAGTAAAATCGCATTTTTGGTGACCAATCCCATCAGCATAATAATACCGATAATAGAAAACAGGTTCATGGTCGAGTTAAAAATAAACAGTGCCAAGAATACTCCAATCAACGATAAAGGTAGGGAAGCCATAATTGCTGCGGGGTGAATGAAACTGTTGAATTGCGAACCTAAAACAATATAAATAAACACAATAGACAGGGTAATTGCAGTCAGTGCATAACCTGCAGATTCAGCCATGTCAGCATTGGCGCCTTGAGTGTCGAAGCTATAACCTGCGGGTAATTTAAAGTTATCCTGAATTTTTTGAATGTCGGCACCAATGTCCCCTGCAGGACGTCCAGCAGTGTTAGCTTCGACCAAAACTTCACGGGCCAAATCACGGCGGTTGATTTGCGCTGCACCTAAACTTTCTTCAAACTTCGCCACACTTGCTAGAGGCACTAAAATATTTTGTCCATTGGCATCGGTTTTTTGTGAAGTTAAATACATATTTTGCACATCGTTCGGCAAGCTACGATGGTTTTCTGTAAGGCGAACATTGACATCGTAGGTTTCGCCACGTTCATCTTGCCAAGTGGTGACATCATCCCCCGCAATCAGTGGGCGGATAATATTGGCAATTTGATTTACCGATAGCCCTAAATCGCTGGCAAGGACACGGTTAATATGAACACCTAATGTAGGTTTAGGAGCTTTTAGCGAGCTTTCTAAATCGACAATACCATTCACCTGAGCAATTTCGGTCATAAAGCGGTCAGAGATTTTTTGTAATTCTGCTAAATCAGGGCCTTTAATAGACACCATCACAGGTTTTTGCCCACCAGAAACCGTTTCATCGGCAGAGGCGACAGAGGTGATGGTGATGCCCGCAACACTTTGTAGACGCTGGCGAAATTCGTTATTGAGTTCGGTTAGCGTTTGTTGACGTTCATTACGTGGGCTGACAGTTACACGCAAATTAACATGATTTTTCCCGCGATCTGTTACGCTGTTAATGGCTCCGTAAGTCGCACGTACTTCAGGGTGTTGACGGATGATTTGATCTACTTGTTTTAATTTTGCTTGTGAATATTCAAGCGAGGCATCTACAGGTGTTTCAAATTTAATCCGAATTTCACCTTTGTCGGGTACAGGTACAAACTCTGTGCCAATCAGTTTGGATAATCCGAGTGCTGCAAATAATGAACCCACGGCAATCAATAAGGTGATAACGCGAAATCGTAGTGCTAATTTTAAAAGTTTTTCATAATGATGACTTAAATTGTCGAGTTTGTTGGAAATCCAGTTTAAGAAGCGTTTTACTCGTCCAGGTTTTTTATTGGGATTTGGTTTTTCTGCCCAGTGTGCAGAAAGCATTGGATCCAGCGTAAAACTGACAAACATGGAAATCAGCACGGCAGTACTGACGGTGACACCAAATTGATAAAAAAAGCGTCCGATAATGCCGCCCATAAATGCCACAGGTAAAAATACCGCCACAATGGTTAAGGTGGTTGCTAAAACTGCTAAGCCAATTTCTTTAGTACCATCCAAAGCAGCCGTGACATGGTCTTTACCCATATCTGCATGACGCACAATATTTTCACGAACCACAATTGCATCATCAATCAATAAGCCAATACTGAGCGAGAGTGCCAGTAAGGTCATCATGTTGATGGTAAAGCCAAATGCCCAAATAAAGGTGAGTGTGCCGAGTAGGGCGATTGGCAGGGTCAATCCTGTAATGGCGGTAGAACGGAATGAACCAAGAAACAACAGTACAATCAGGACTGCCAGAATCGCACCCTCAATAATGGTGCGCGCTACATCACGGATACTGCCACGAATCCCTTTAGAAGAATCCACCACGACTTTTGCAGTCATGCCAGCAGGCAGTTGGGTTTGAATACGTTCTAAGGTTTTATAAGTGTTATCTACCACTTCAATGACATTAGAGTCTGAACTACGCAAGATATCGACAGCAACTGCAGTTTGCCCATTTAAAAATGCACTGGTTTCCAGCTCTGCTTGACTGTCTTGAATTGTGGCAACTTGTTTTAAAAAGATTGGCGCACCATTTTTATTGGCAATAATTAAATCGCCAAAAGCCAGAGGGTGAATGACTTTGGATTGGATTTCGACCACCAATTCACTATTGGCTTGTTTGAGTGTGCCGCCAGGTACTTCAATATTTTCAGCTTTGAGCGTGTTGATGACCTGATCCACACCCAGTCCAAAACTCATTAACTTTTGTGGATCTACCTCAATACGAATTTGTCGCTGTGCATCACCCAATAAATTAACAGTTCCGACACCAGACACAGTGCGCAGTTGCGGTACAACTTGTTGATCTAAATAGGAACTTAAATCACGCAAAGACATTTGTGAGGATTCAAACACAATCGACATGACTGCATTGGCAGTTGGGTCGTAGCGCTCCACCACAGGGTCTTGAATTTCATCTCGAAAGCCTGCACTGACAGACGAAATTTTATCGCGTACATCTTGTGCCGCCACTGCCGAAGGAACATCTAAATTAAACTCGGCAATAATAGTAGATAACCCTTCACTGGATTGTGAAACCAGTTGTTTGAGTCCAGAAATGGTGTTGATCTGATCTTCCATTTTCTTGGTGATTTCAGATTCAACTGTTTCAGGTGATGCACCCGGATAACTGGTATAAACCACTACAAACGGAAAATCGACGTCAGGAAATTCTTCCACGCCCATACGTTGCCATGAAGCCAAGCCAAGCACCATTAGACAAAACATCATCATGATGGTAAAAACGGGATACTTGACGCTAACTCGGGTAAACCACATAACAACGATCCTGATTTTTTATTTATTGGACATCTGCACTACTGCATTGAGATGAAATTCAATTTATTGAGGGTTATTTTGAATGATCACCTGCTGCTGAATTTGATCGGGGTTGAACACCACTCGACTGACTAGATCACTGCTCTGTAAGCCTTGAATCACAGCAGTATTGTCACTATAGCGCTGTTCTAAAACTGTGATATCCACGCGGGCAATTTTTTGATCTCGAATCACCCAAACATAAGGTTTGTTTTGGATATCGTGAATGGTATTGAGTGGGATGATTTGCCCTGAAATTGTCGTGTTCGCTAAAATATAACCATCCACAAATGCCCCAATACTTAAAGAGGGAAGACGATCAAGCGGGGTTGCAAAAAATTCAATTTGACGACTGGCTAAATCCGCAACAGGAGAAACACGGCTAATTTGTGCATTAAATGTGTTTGCTTGTCCTTGGAGTTGATATTCAATTTTTTGACCAATTTTGAGTGCGGCTTGTAAGTCGCTTGGTAATTTCGCTTGAATTTCTAATTGGTTCGGATCGACGACTTCAAATAAGGTTTGTCCTGCAGCCACAGTTTGCCCAGGCTCAACTTGACGTTGGGTAATGACACCATGAATTGGACTGGTAATCGTGCCATCTTGATCGGCTTTTAGTGCAATATCGACATTGGCTTGTTGGGCGCGTACATTTTCCATTTGCGCACGATAATCTAACTGACTTTGCTCATATTCCACTTGTGAAATAAAACCCTGATCGAGCAAACGTTTTTTTCGTTGCATCATGTTGCGGGCTTGGTTGGCTTGCGCTTGCGTTGCAGCTAAATTGGCGCGAGCTTGTGCTAAACGCGCAGCATTATCCTGATTATTTAAGCGTAGCAAGGTTTGACCACGTTGTACGCTATCTCCCACTTTGACATAGACTGAGGTTGCTGTGGCAGTCACCTGTGCTTGAATACTGCTTTGATTCACAGCACGCACTGTGCCTGTAAAGGCAGTTTTACTGATTGCGCTGCCTTGTTGTGGTGTCACTAAATCTTGCTGAATGAGTTCAATTTTTTCTGATACTGTTGTTTTATTTTCAGTTTCTGTTTTTTGGCAGGCACTCAGCAAAATACATAAACCGATTGCACCGATACGAAAAATGGGTAAATGCTGCCGATTAAACCTAACTGCGATACGCTGTGCAATGTGCATGCATATTTGTCCTTATTGATTGCCAAAATGACAAGGTAATTCAAATCAACTATTCAAGTGCTTTTAAGCGAGTAATAATTCTGTCGTATTCTGCTTGTGTATTTCGATAGCTTGTTTGTAAAGATTGAATCATATCTTTTTTAAGCTCGATGTTTTTTAAGTTATTGTCCAAATTGGTTTTTAGTTGTGCAGGCACAGGTTTGACCTTGCGTAAATACTCCATTTCTTGACGTTTAAAAGTAATACGGTCATTTTGCAGCTGTTTGAGTTGTTCTTGTTGGAAAATAATTTGCTTTTTAATATGCGCTAAAGCGTTATTACGTTTAGTGATTGCGGTTTGACTATTGGTATAGGCTTTTTTTAAACGCTGATCAGATTCCATTTGATACGCTTGAGCAGCACGTTGTGGGGCTTTTTTAATATCCATTTCAGTGTTGTATGGACGTGCGCGCTGAATCACTTGCATGTTACGGTCTAATGCTTCATAGCCATGACGAATATGATTAGGTGTCACATTACTACTAATATTTGCAACGCCATGTTGATCATAATAGCGATACCACACCGCTTTGTTCTGGCTGTCAGCCATGAGTGGGGCAGAGGACAAGAGCAGTAAAGCAAGCATGCCCAATTTAAGTGACTGCTTATTTTGTTTTAATTTGACAGCGAGTGATTTTGCAAAAAAAGTGCTCACGTTGTCCCCCATAATAAAGTTGACTAAATTACTTAAATTACACGTAATAATAGTGTTATATTAGATCAAAATTAGGAATTAAAAAAATACAACCGATAAAAAATATCAATGGTCACAAGAAAGTGTGAGCGGTTTGGTGATAATGGTGTAAAAGTGTAGATTTACACTAAATATGTTCATTGAAACTACAAGTAAAGATATGTTAAAAATACGATCAATGTGTAAGATTTTTCTACTCAGTTGCTTGTACAAACAAAAATGGGAAGGGTCATTGAATGGACGATAAATTCCAAAATCTAAAAGTCATGGTGATTGATGATTCAAAAACCATTCGCCGTACAGCTGAAACACTTCTGCAGCGTGAAGGTTGTGAAGTGGTTACCGCAGTTGATGGATTTGAAGCTTTATCCAAAATTGCAGAATCAAATCCAGATATCGTATTCGTAGATATTATGATGCCACGCCTAGATGGTTACCAAACGTGTGCCTTAATTAAAAACTCGCAAAACTACCAAAACATTCCTGTCATTATGCTATCAAGTAAAGATGGTTTATTTGACCAAGCTAAAGGACGTGTCGTGGGTTCTGATGAGTATCTGACTAAACCATTTAGTAAAGATGAATTATTAAACGCCATTCGTAACCACGTGACCGCATAATTATTAGTTAGTTAGATTTATTGGGGAAAATAATGGCTCGTATTCTTATTGTAGATGATTCACCTACAGAAACATTCCGCTTTAGAGAAATCTTGACCAAGCATGGTTTTGAAGTCATTGAAGCAGCGAATGGTGCAGATGGCGTGACCATGGCGCAAGCTGAATTACCAGATTTAGTATTAATGGATGTGGTTATGCCAGGCGTGAATGGCTTTCAGGCAACACGTCAAATTTCGCGTGGTGACACCACCAAACACATTCCAATTGTAATTGTGAGTACCAAAGATCAGGCAACTGATCGTGTTTGGGGAAAACGCCAAGGTGCAAGCGATTACTTAACTAAGCCTGTTGACGAAAAACAATTAATTGATGTGATTAATCAACACCTTAATGCAGGATAAGCTATGGCTGCAAATGGTTTTATTGAATTGCTTCGGTTATCTAAACGTGGAAACAAAAACTACGTTAGTACCGAAAATGAGGTAAACCGCTGGTCAGGCATTGCTTTTGAGATGATGGGGCAATATTTCGTTGCTCCATTAGGAGAAGTTTCTGAGGTTATTTATCCACCGAAATATACGCCAGTGCCAAATACCCAACCTTGGGTAGTAGGTTTAGCGAATATTCGCGGAAGATTACTTTCAGTTTCAGATTTGGCACATTATGTTTCTGGGCAAAGCAGCCAATATTCACCTACTCAAAAAGTAATGTGTATTAGTCATAATGACCATTATGTCGGTTTAGTTGTAGATCAAGTTTTGGGTATACAGCACTTTAATAAGAAAAGTTTCTTTTCTAAACACAATGATTTAGATAGTAATTTACAAGAATATTGTCAGGGGTATTTTCACCAACATAACCAACAATGGCATGTTTTCTTATTTAGTCGTTTATTGCAAAACCCAAAATACATGAACGCATCTATAAAATTTATAAATTAACTGTCGCGCACCTAAAAAATGAAGGCGTCAATCGGGGAGAAGCTGCATGGGCTTTAAACTTAAAAAGAAAAATTCAGGCGAAGAAACCGTCCGTAAAGCAAGTGGTCCAGGTTTTTTTGCAAAATTACAGGCGCGAACAGAAGAGTTTGCGAGTGTATTTGGCGAAACAGAAAAATCTAAGCCACTTATTTTAGGCGCAGCTTTTTGTATCATCTTATCGCTTTTCCTGTTGTTATACCTTTTTTATAGCGTGCCGCGTAATAACGATTTTACCCGTAGTTTGGGTGATTTACGTCTGTTGTCACAAACCATTTCACGTCAAGCAACCGAAGCGACTGCATCAGGTACGCCTGAATCTATTAAAAACTTAACAGATTCACAAAAAGCCTTTGCTGCTCACTTAGAAACAGTGAAGGATATTCATGCCAGCACAGATACACTGCGTGAAGTGGAAACACAGTGGAAATCGGTTTCTGAAAATATTGATTTGATTGCTTCGCAACAAAAAATCATTAACCAACTCTATGACACCAACATTGCAATTGGTGAAACCATTCCGGGTATTCAGGCTGAATATAACTTGATGGTTGACCAAATGGCACGTCAAGACATGCCAAGTAGCCAGGTGGTTATTGCAAAGAACCAAGTATTCATTGCAGAACGTATTTTACGTTCAATCAGTTCTGTATTAACAGGTACAGACAGTTCACGTGAATCTGCAGATGACTTTAGTGCCGATACCGAAACGTTTGGTGCTTACTTGGCAGCACAGTTAAATGGTAGTGCGGAACTTGGTGTACAACGTATTACTCAAGAAGATTTACGTAGTTCATTAGAAGGTATTCAAGCAGAATATGAAGATGTATTGAAATCTGCTGCTGCAACAGTTTTAAATAACTCAACACAAATTGTAAAAGTACGTCAGGCATCATCTTCTATTTTCGATCAGTCAGATAAACTTTTAACCAATTTAAATAAATTGTCTAGCAGTTCAGGTTGGTCTATTGCAATTCCTGCAATTGGCTTAATTGCAGCATTACTTGCGTTCTTATTCTGTGTATTCAAACTCTTAAGCTTACGTGGTGAAGCCGATAAAGCTCGCGTGGTTCGTCTACAAGATGAATATGACCGTAACCAGAACGCGATTTTACGTTTACTCGATGAGATCGCCGACCTTGCAGATGGTGACTTACGTTCATACGCAACAGTATCGGAAGACTTCACGGGTGCAATTGCCGACTCGATTAACTTCGCAATTGACCAATTACGTGACCTTGTATCGCGTATTCACGAAACATCGCACGAAGTTGCACAATATACGGCAACCACACAGAACATTACCAACCAGCTTGCTGAAGCATCTGAGCATCAGGCGCAAGAAATTGCAGGTGCATCTGCCGCAATTAACGAAATGGCAATATCGATTGACCAAGTATCTGCCAACGCTGAAGAATCAGCAGCGGTAGCAGAACGTTCAGTACATATTGCATCGAATGGTGCAGACGTTGTAAACCGTTCAATTGAAGGTATGGATATCATTCGTGAGCAGATTCAAGAAACCTCTAAACGTATTAAGCGTTTGGGTGAATCTTCACAAGAGATTGGTAACATCGTTGCCTTGATTAACGATATTGCCGACCAAACTAACATCTTGGCATTAAACGCAGCAATTCAGGCGTCTATGGCGGGTGAAGCAGGTCGTGGTTTCGCAGTCGTAGCCGACGAGGTACAGCGTCTAGCGGAACGTTCAGCATCTGCAACCAAGCAGATTGAAACACTGGTTAAAACCATTCAGACCGATACCAACGAAGCCGTAATTTCGATGGAACAAACCACATCAGAAGTTGTGCGTGGTGCGAACTTATCTAAAGATGCGGGTGTTGCACTGGATGAGATTCAAACGGTATCGACCAACCTTGCGAAATTGATTTCTAACATTTCGGATGCTGCAAAACTTCAGTCTGCTTCTGCAGGTCACATTGCAACCACGATGAACGTTGTACAGGAAATTACCTCGCAAACGACCAGTGCAACTTTCGATACTGCACGTTCGGTATCTGAGTTGGCCAACATGGCAGAATCATTACGTGAATCTGTAACTGACTTTAAACTACCTGAATAAGCGGGATTCCAGCTTGGGGAAAGGTGTACCTATACACAGTTATGGGTACACCATCATTCAGAGATAAAGCATCGCAAAGATGAACTTAACTTTTGGGTTAGGGGCATTCAGGATGGTTACAATTAAGTTGAAGTGCCTTTTGGTGCTGAAAACGTAAGAAGCCTTAGCTATGAAAGAAATATTAAAAAATTTAGTCGAAACAATGACGCTTCCTGAAGATAGTTATCTTGAGCAAGATGCGGAAATTCTTGAAATTTTTGTCGAAGAAATTGAAGAAATCTTCGAAGAATTAAATCCATTATTTACTACTTGGTTTGCTAACCCAACAGATCAAGAAACTTTAGTGACTATTCGTCGTCACTTTCACACTTTAAAAGGCTCGGGTCGCATGGTGGGTGCGAAGTCTGCGGGCGAATTGGCATGGACGGTTGAAGATACTTTAAACCGTGTGCTTTCGGGTGCGGTAACACTCAATACTGATATTCAAAAATACGCAAAAACTGTTTTAAATATTTATCAATACAAGCTTTATCCAATTTTTAAGCAAGTCGGTTTAATTGATCTTGATTTACGCCCATTGGTGCTTTTAGGACAACAATTACAGCAAAACCAAAGTCCTGAACCTGCATTGGAAGAGTTGCTGGTTTTAGCAGATCAACTGACTGCCACTGATATGCCGACAGGACTAGAATTGACGGATGCTGCAGTTGAAACAGCAGCTGTCGCAGCAGTTGAATCATCAGAAGATGTAATGACTGCTGAAGAAATGCCGCAGACAGAAGTTGCACAAGAAGCGGCTGCTGATGCGAGTCTATTGGCTGAAACTCTGGCTATTTTTGTAGAAGAAGCTGAAGAGCATTTAGCGACCATTGATCAGTTCTTGGCACAAGATCAGATTTACTCACAAGACTATAATGGCTTAATCCGTGCATTACATACACTGCGCGGCAGTTCGTCTATGGCGCAAATTGATCAAGTTTTTCAAGCCAGTTCTAAAGTTGAAAACTTGTTTAAAGCGTTTGTACAAGATGAAATTGAATCTACATCAAAAGAAACTGCGCTGTTGGTGCAATATGCAGAATTTGTCCGGGATTATCTGCATGTACTTCGTCAAGGTCACTGTGATGGTTTAGATGTAATCTATGCAACTTTTAATAAAGCATGGGATAGCTACGGCTTTAGCACCAGCGATACAGAAGACTCTAATCCTCAAGGTTTAGTATCGAAGCTAATCGAACTGAATATTGATCGTTTACTTGATGCCGAATTTGAATTTGATAAATTGGCGCAAGCGCAATTCCCAAGCTATTTAGAAGAACTCAGCGCACAAGCGCAATTGTTGGTAGAGCATACCGATAACCGTGCGTCTGTGGGTATTCATCAATTTACTGAAGAACTTAAAGCTGCTTACGACAGTGTTTTAGCCAAACCAATTCTGCTTAACTCTGAATATGGTTATGAGTTATTTGCACAGGCACACCAAGAGTTTATTCATTTATTCGATACCTTGGCTGCGGGACAGCGTGTTACGGTTACAGAAGACATTCAGAAAACCTTAAATGACTTAACTGCATTTGTGCAGCAAGACATTGATGCAATTGCACTTGAAGATGCTGAAACATCAGTGAGCGACAATGCTGTAGAAACAACAGTTGTTGCAGAACCTGAAGCGGTGCCTGCTGCAGTTGCTAGCGAAAATTCGGGCACAGTGAATTTGGCGCAATTGTCACAACGTATTGCATCAGATCAACAAAACATGCATGCCGATGATGCCAACAAAGACTTCGATCCTGACTTGCTGGATATCTTCTTGGAAGAAGCAGAAGAGCTTTTGGTGGGTATGGATGAAGATGTTAATACTTGGTCAAAAGACGCCAGCGATACTTCGGCTTTAAACAACTTAATGCGTTATTTGCACACTTTAAAAGGTGGTGCAAATATGATTTCTGCGACGCATATTGGTTTAATTGCACACAACCTTGAGTCGATTTACGAGCGTATCATTAACAACCAAATTGTTGTTTCACCTGCGTTAATTCAAATTATTCGTTTGGTGCAAGATGATATTGCAGACCGTATTCAGACCATTCGTGATGAGCGTGTGGACTATGCTGCGCCAGAGTCGATTGCAATTTTAGGCAACATTGTTAGCTTGGCACAAGGCGATGCAGATGTGTCAGTTGCAAGTGCGACAACCGCAGCGCAGCCTGAACAGACTATTGAGGCAGTAGAAGAGGTTGATGCACAGCCTGAGTTGGCGGTAAAAGCGTTGCAAGATACAACTGCAGATTTAGCTGAAGATGACGCAGTTATTGCTGATGATGCACATTTTGAAGACGCTGCTGCTACGGCATTTGAGCCGATCACAGAAACTGTAAGTCTTGAAGCAAGTGCTGAATCTGAAGATGAGCAATTACATTCAATTGTGGTTGAGACTTTCAGAGAAGAAGCGGAAGAAATTTTGGATGCTGCAGATCAGCGCTTGAAACAATGGTTTGAACAGCGTAGTGACCGAAGTATCTTGCTTCAATTACAACGTGCGGCGCACAGCTTAAAAGGCGGTGCACGTATGGCTGAAATTGAGTCTGTTGCGCAAATCGCCTATCAACTTGAAAGTGCCTTTGAACAGTTTGCTGTGCATCAATTTAACTCAAATGTTTATGATGCTTTATTGCAAACCACGTTGGCGTGGTTGCGTGATGCAATCTTCAAAGCAGATTACAGCAATTATGACAGCTTAAAATCTAGCTTGTCGGCGATGCAGTTTGTAGATGTATCTGCGCAATTGCCCGAGCGTTTAACGCATACCGACTTGTTATCGCCAAGCCGTAGTTATGAGTTTGTTCAGGGTGATGGTACAGAGCCACCTGCAATGTCGGGTGAGTGGGGCGAAACCACACAGCTGGATAATAGCAATGAGATGATTCGTATCTCTGCCGATTTAGTCGAGAAGATGATTGACTTGTCAGGCGAGAACTCGATTAACCGTTCACGTATTGAAATGGAGCTTGGGCAACTAGGCGGTACGTTGAATGAGATGGAATTGGCGATTAAACGTCTTGCCGATCAGTTACGCCGAATGGAAGGCGAGCTGGAATCGCAAATTATTGCCAAGCATGGTTCTGAAAACTCACGTTATGCAGACTTTGACCCATTAGAGATGGACCAATATTCATCGTTGAATCAGTTGTCTAAATCTCTGGCGGAATCTGCATCGGACTTGGTGGACTTTAAGAGCACCTTGGCTGAAAAAATTCGTGATGCCGAAGGTTTGTTATTACAACAATCACGTATTCAGGCTGAAATTCAAGAAAGCTTGATGCGTACACGCCTTGTACCATTCTCACGTTTATTGCCACGTTTACAACGTATTGTGCGTCAGACTTCATCGACCTTAAACCGTCCGACAGAACTGGTGGTTTATAACACTGAAGGTGAATTAGACCGTACCATTCTAGAGCGTTTGGTGACACCGTTTGAACACATGCTGCGCAACGCGGTCGACCATGGGATTGAAGACCCTGCACAACGTGCTGCAGCCAATAAACCTGAAGTTGGTAAAATTGAACTGAACATTACTCGCCAAGGCACAGATGTTATGGTGACTTTTGTGGATGATGGTAAGGGTATTGATGATGCTAAGATTAAAGAAAAAGCATTGAGCTTAGGTTTAATCAAAGCCGATCAGAATTTAGATAAAAATGAAATTCTGCAATACATTTTCCACCCAGGCTTTACAACAGCACAATCGGTTACACAAATTTCAGGTCGTGGCGTTGGTTTAGACGTGGTGCAAAGTGAGATTAAGGCGCTCGGCGGTCACGTTTCTGTAGATTCAACATTAGGTCAAGGCACAACCTTTAGTATTCGTGTACCAACGACGGTTGCGGTATCCGATGCCTTAATGGTTAAAGTTGGTGATCAACAATTTGCTGTACCGTTGGCGCAAATTGACCGTATTGTACGTATTGCACCAACCACTTTGGAATCTTACTTCAACAGCAATGAAGATTTCTTCCAAATTGACAACCAGAACTACAAGTTACGTTACTTATCTGAGTTCGTTGGCAATCAGCCATTACCGCGTTTAAGCCATGTGGGTCATTCACTACCTGTTCTGTTAATTAAAGGCAGCACAGGTCAAACCATTGCTTTACTAGTCGATCAGTTGATTGGTTCGCGTGGTCAAATTGTTGTGAAACCAATTGGACAACAGTTCTCAAGCATTGGTGCAATTGCAGGCGCAACTATTTTGGGTGATGGTCAAGTTTGTTTGATTTTGGATGGTCAGAACATTGCCCGTCAAATTCTTGCAACGCAACGTACTAAACAAGCCAGCGATCAACGTGATAGCCAACGTCGTGATACACGCCGCTTAATTATGATTGTGGATGACTCAGTCACCGTACGTAAAGTAACTTCACGTATGCTTGAGCGTCAAGGTTATGACATCGTGACTGCCAAAGATGGTGTCGATGCCATGGAGCAGCTTGAAAACGTCAAACCTGACTTGATGTTACTGGATATTGAAATGCCACGTATGGATGGTTTTGAGGTGACTAACCTTGTACGCCACCACGACATGCATAGCAATCTGCCGATCATCATGATTACGTCACGTACAGGTGAAAAACACCGCGAACGAGCGTTTAGCTTGGGTGTGACGCACTACATGGGTAAACCGTTCCAAGAGGCAGAATTGCTTGCCAATATTGAACAATTATTAGCAGTTAGTCAGGGGTAAACGATGAGTCAGACGAATAGTCCAAATTTACTCGGGCAAATCAGTCAGCAAGAGCTGCAACATTTAATTACCGTATCTACCGGTTTTATTGATGCTTATATTGTTGAATGTCATGGTAAACAACCAATGCTGATACCTCAAAATATTGTGTTGTCAGCGCTGGATAACGCCACTCAAGTTAAAACTGTGGAATGGCACGAATCGCAATTGCCTGTTTATGCGGTCAATGACCCAGAGAAAAAAATGGGCGTGGCACTGGTTATTGAAGGCGATGAAATGGAGCAGCGTTTTGCTTTGATGTGCAATGAAATGCCTAAAACCCTGCGCTTGCGTATTTCTGAAGTGGTAGATGATGACCAGCAAACCACGACTGATCCTGCGGTATTCCAATATGTCCGTATGGGTGAGCAGGTCTTTCATGTGCCTAATTTGAAATACATTCAAGAAAATTTGACGATCTAAACGCAATTTTCTCCGTTGTAAAATAGAAAAGGAACTCAAATAGAGTTCCTTTTCTGCTTCATGCAACTAATCTTATTGGATTTAAGTTAGTAATCCTTCCAAAATCTGTTCATAAATTTCTGCCAATGGCTCTAAATCAGCCACATCAACATGCTCGTTAATTTGGTGAATGGTGGCATTGAGTACGCCTAACTCCAACACTTGTGCACCTGTCGGCGCAATAAAGCGACCATCAGATGTACCGCCACTGGTCGATAATTCTGTTTCAACACCTGTGACATTGCGAATGGCTTGACGTGCAGCATTAACCAATTCGCCCACAGGGGTTAAAAATGGCAAACCTGAAAGCGTCCACTCGATTTCATAATCCACTTGATGGCGATCTAAAATTTCCAAGACACGTGCTTTTAGCTCATCTGCAGTCACTTCAGTCGAATAACGGAAGTTAAAGGTCACCGTCATGTTACCTGGGACAACATTGGTCGCACCTGTTCCTGCTTGAATATTTGAAATTTGAAATGAGGTGGCAGGGAAGTATTCATTGCCATGATCCCACACCGTTTCACACAGTTCCGAAATCGCTTTAGACGCGGTATGAATCGGGTTAATTGCCAAGTGTGGATAAGCCACATGACCTTGTTTGCCTTTTACAGTCAAGACTCCATTCAGTGAACCACGACGCCCATTTTTAATAATATCGCCAAGTTTATGCGTACTTGAAGGTTCACCGACCAAACACCAAGTCATTTTTTCCTGACGAGCTTCCAACGTTTCTACAACTTTTACGGTGCCGTTAATGGATGGGCCTTCTTCATCTGAGGTGATTAAAAAGGCAATTGAGCCTTTGTGGTCAGGATGTTTGGCGACAAAGCGTTCAGAGGCAACGACCATGGCTGCCAATGCTGTTTTCATGTCGGCACTGCCACGACCATAAAGTTTGCCATCACGAATTTCAGGTACAAATGGATCGGTATTCCATGCGTCTAAATTGCCTGTCGGTACAACATCTGTATGACCTGCAAAGCAAAAGACAGGTGCTTCTGTACCTTTACGCGCCCAGAGGTTATCTACATCGTCAAAACGCATAGATTCAATCTTAAATCCAATTTTTTCTAAGCGTTCTGCCATGAGGTTTTGACAGTTGTGATCGACAGGAGTGACAGACGGTTGGCGTAAAAGCTGAAGGCTTAAATCCAGAGTAGCAGAAGAGGTCATGAGAGTTTCAGACGTTTATCAAGAGTAAGTGCTAATAATAGGGGAATAATGCAACAAAAGTGAAATTTTAGCGTGAAAAAACCTTGTCCGAGAACAAGGTTTTTTGTAGTTTTTGTGAAGATATTCCTGAAATACTCAGAATTATTTGCGAATTTCTTGTTGGGTTTTTTCAGCAGTATTACTCACCGCATGACCTGCAGAAGATACGTCTTCGCCCACGCCTTTAATTGTATTACAACCCGTTAAAACAAAGGCTAATAGTAGTGAAGTCGCTAGAATTTTTTTCATGATCATCTCCAATATGTTCTAGATAGATTATTTTGATGTGTTTTTTAGCTTAGGAAATAAACAGAATAATAAATAGGCAACTTTTATGGTGCTTACGTAATAAAATGTTGAAACAGTTATTCAGCGTGTTAAAGGGGGATAGCTAATCAGCGGTGCAGCACGATACATATAAAATTGTGAATGTGCCGCCCGATAATACAAGCCATCTCCCCACCATTGATTCGGTAGGCTACTGGCTTGAGCATTTTGACAAATCCATTCATGACGTTGTAGGCGATAAAACCGTTCTGCTTGGGCAGGAATATCACTCCCCCAAAGACCTAAACGACGAGCGCGATTAATCCAGTGTGGCGTAAGTGTTGTAGATGATTGTGCCAAGTGATGTATGGCGAAATACAATTGTCCTTTGAGTACAGCAAAACGGCGTTGAATCGGCACATCCAAGGCTTGCTTAAATTGAAATTGCTTTTGACTAAAATGATTCAGTTTACGCGCCAAAGTATCGGAGCGGTTTAAACCATACCAGTGTGCCAAAGAGCAATCTGCTTCGGCTAAATAGTATTTTAATGCGACTTCCCAATGTTCAACCTGCTGTGTGTCATGGTTGTGCAGTAAAAAATCCAGTTCACCCACAGTTTTAGCGCCATCAATAATTTGAATACTGTGTCCCAATAATTCGAAGGGATGATAATCACGATCACGCAGCCAAAACCACATCAGCATTTCAAAGCGTAAGCCTAAACGGGTGCTTTTCAGTTGATTTAAAAAGTCGTACACTGCTTCTGGATGTGAATCTAAATAGGCTAAACGTGATTGATAAGCGTGATAATGCTGCTGCCAAAAAGTATCTGAATGGAATTCAAAAGCATGTTGAATGGGCAATTGCTCAGGCACAGCACATAAAATATTCGGACTTGCCACACTAAAAGCCAACTGACGGATAAGCGGGGTTTTGTAGGTCAGCCATACTTCGGGCAGAAGCTCGGGTTGATGCAACTCAATCATTATGAATCCATGCTGAAAAATGCAGAATTACAACGGAAAATTAAAAAACGCTTTATACTACCGCAATTCGTAGTTTAGGACAGTGGTATGCAAAGCTTGTTATGGCGAAGTTTAGTGGTGATCTTTGTCATCCTCGGCTTTATTGGTGCATTGTTGCCGGGTATGCCTACTACTGTTTTCTTGATTTTAGCAGCTTGGGCATCGTCACGCGGTTGGCCGCAAATGGACAACTGGTTACTGAATCATCCTAAATATGGCAGTACACTCAGAGATTGGCGCGCCAATGGTACTGTACCGCGTAAAGCCAAATGGTTTGCAACGATCATGATGAGTATTAGTGCCGTGATCATGCTGTTTACAACTGCGCCCGTTGCGGTCAAAATTTTTACCAATACCACCATGTTGGTGGTGTGTATTTGGTTGTGGTTACGTCCTGAGCCACAGCCGCCCACGCAAGAAGAAGAATAGGGTAGCGCAATGTCTTTTTTATACACACAAGCAGATATTTTGATTGATTTAGCCGAGCAAACTTTATATTTGCCGAAGCATCAGAAACTCTACGTCATCTCGAGTGGTGTGAATGGCATTGGTGAAACTGAAAATAGTGGTAAAACACCACGTGGCTGGCATGAAGTCGCTTTAAAGTTTGGTGAAAATGAACCTGAAAATGCAGTGTTCATTGCACGTCAACCGACAGGGGAAATTTACAATTTAGATTTAGCTGAACAATTTCCTGAACGAGACTGGATTTTAAGCCGCATTTTATGGCTCAGTGGTTTGCAAGAAGGTTTTAATCAAGGCATCGGCTGCGATACTTTTCAGCGTTATATTTATATACATGGCACACCAGATACAGAGCCGATGGGAATTCCTGCATCGCATGGCTGTATTCGGATGCGTAACCACGATATTTTAGAATTGTTTGAACTGATTCCAGAAAAAGCCTTGGTTTATATTTCTGAACACAAGCTAGATTTAAATAGCTTAGGGTTGCTTGGTTGATGGTGCGAGTCAATTGAATAAAGTTGTATTCATCGCAACATAAAAAACAAATACATTGAGCAGGTAGAGTGCAACGCTAACAAGTTGAAAAGCACATTAATTTTGCTTGAAAACTAAAATAACTTGCAGAATTTGTTTGTTTTTATAGCGGATCACCTATTTTTTAATCACTCAGTCACAAAAAACTGAAAACAAGCCGAAAAGCGTTTGACAGGCGGTAAAGATTCTCTATAATGCACCTCACAAACGATAAAGACGTTAAGGGCGCTTAGCTCAGTTGGTAGAGCGTCTGCCTTACAAGCAGAATGTCGGCGGTTCGATCCCGTCAGCGCCCACCAAGCCTTTACGTTATAGATTCTTACGTGCAGCGGTAGTTCAGTTGGTTAGAATACCGGCCTGTCACGCCGGGGGTCGCGGGTTCGAGCCCCGTCCGCTGCGCCACTTAAGATTCTTTAACCATTGTTTGTACCACAATAGTGACTTTGTGTAAGTGCAGCGGTAGTTCAGTTGGTTAGAATACCGGCCTGTCACGCCGGGGGTCGCGGGTTCGAGCCCCGTCCGCTGCGCCATTTACATAAAATTGCTTTTGAGGGCGCTTAGCTCAGTTGGTAGAGCGTCTGCCTTACAAGCAGAATGTCGGCGGTTCGATCCCGTCAGCGCCCACCAGATTCTTTTGCGATGCAGCGGTAGTTCAGTTGGTTAGAATACCGGCCTGTCACGCCGGGGGTCGCGGGTTCGAGCCCCGTCCGCTGCGCCATTCAAAAGAAAAGTTTAGGTTGCCTGATAGACTTAAACTGAAATGATGCAAAGTTTGACAGTTTTGCAAAATCAGAACAAAATATTGTTTTGATCTTATCAGGGCGCTTAGCTCAGTTGGTAGAGCGTCTGCCTTACAAGCAGAATGTCGGCGGTTCGATCCCGTCAGCGCCCACCATATTTTAGTATTTATGCTTGGCATACATACAAAAAAGACCTTAATTGCTTACGCAATTACCGTTGCAGCGGTAGTTCAGTTGGTTAGAATACCGGCCTGTCACGCCGGGGGTCGCGGGTTCGAGCCCCGTCCGCTGCGCCATTTTTCATTCCCTGATGTGAAAAATGTATTTCAAAGTTCAAGACGACGTTCTTTGCTTGTCTTGCATCATAAAAAATAACGATGTTATTTTTTAATCTTCAGGGCGCTTAGCTCAGTTGGTAGAGCGTCTGCCTTACAAGCAGAATGTCGGCGGTTCGATCCCGTCAGCGCCCACCATATCCTTTCATCCTCCTTTATCTTATATTTCTTGCGTATTGCACTAAATTCGCCTAGAATTTTTATTTAATAATAATACTAATATCCGTGACTTATGCGAAATCCTTATCAACGTAAAGCTGCATCTAAGCAAGCAACGCAAACTTATAATGCACAAGATATTTACAAGCAATTTATTGAAACCATTGTGTCTCAGGGGCATGTTTTTGCATTGTATGAAGATGGCTGGGCGCTCTGTGCCACGCCTACAGGGCAACGTGCTTTTGCAATGTGGCAAAATAAAAGTCTGGCAAAACTGTTAATTAAAGACAATTGGGCCAATTATCAAGTCGAAGAAATTTCACTGAAAGATTTTATTGAAAAAGTGATTCCATTTTTACGTCAGGAAGCCACCAATATTTCGATGAATCTAAGCCCAGAAGGGCAGAATGTATTGGTTGCCCCTGAAAAGTTATTGCTTGATCTAAAAAATTATTTGTATCAGGTGTATATGCAAAAACCTGAATTTTTTAAAGATATGCAAATTCCTTTACCACGCTCGATACGTTTGAATTAAGCGATCTGCTTGCTAGATTTTATTTTTAATACTCATTCAGCAGCCAACCACTGATATAAGCAAAATACTCGCGTAACCATGCGTTATAGCGGGTATAGAGTGGTGTCGTTGCACTGAGCATGCTGAACTGTGTGTATCCTTGTCGTTTGGCAATGGCTGCTGCACGTGGTGTGTGAAAGTCGCTGGTGACAATTATAATCGGTTGGGTTTTATCTGTGCCTAATGTATGCAGCAAGGGCTGACTGTTTTTCAAATTAAGTGCCGTACTGGTGCTTTGGGTTTCCAAGATAATGTGTGATGCTGCAATTGCATAACGTTGTTGCAAATAATTAGACATCACCTGTGCTTCAGTGAGTTGTTCCGCAAATGCAGGGCCACCACTAACAATGAAATAACTTTGAGGATGCTCCAAGGCATACGCGGCTGCAGTATCCAGTCGTTTGGCGAGCGTGGGCGATGGTTGTCCATTTTCAATGCCACTGCCGAGTACAATCACCACTTTAGCATTGTTGGTTACAGTATTTTGCTGCTGTGTACTGAAATGAATATAAGTAAAAAAGATCAGCAGGCTGATGCACCACAGCCAAAATACGCCCCAACCGAATTTCCACAGCCAATCTAAGCGTGTATGTTGTTTTAAGTAGCTTTGAATCCAAGTATAGAAAATGGCATAACACAGCAGCATCATGCCTATTAAAACAGGTAAAACGGTGCCGAAATGAATTTTCTTTAAGCTGATGAGATAGGCACCATCCAATACTAAAATTAATCCAATTAGGCTACTCAATATTCTTTTAAATAGACTAAATTGTGTTTGTACGTGACTTGCTTGCATGCCTTGCATAATTTTATTGTACTGTGATGCTGTACAAACAGTATAGCCGAAGCTGCTGAAAAATTTTGCCTCAACTGAATTATGTTTCGGCTGAGGCTATGGATAAAACTTGGGTGAATTGCCAAGTTTTAGCTATAGAGCTACAGCGCAAGCCATTTAAAAAGTGTCAACAAATCCTAATACACATCTCGGCGATAACGTCCTTGCTGACGTAATTGTTCCAGTTGAGTCTCACCCAAAATATCTTTTAAGGCTTGGTCGACATCACTGGCCATGCCTTGAATGCTACCGCAGACATAAATCACGGCATTTTGTTCAATCCAGCGTTTTAATTCTTCAGCCTGTTCGCGTAACTTATGGTGTACATAGACTTTTTCGGCTTGATCACGGGAAAAGGCCAAATCAAGGCGTTGTAGCATACCTGTGCTTTGCCAAGCCTCGATGGTGTGCTGATAAAAGTAATCGTGCGCTTGCTGACGTTCACCAAAAAACAACCAGTTTTGGGTGTAATTCAGGCGGGTACGTGCATGCAATAAGCTCATTAATCCTGCAAGCCCTGTACCGTTGCCAATACAAATAATTGGGCGGTCATCATCAATTAAATGGAAAGATGGATTATTGCGAATGCGTAATGCGATATTTTGCCCAAGTGCAGCATGTGCAGTTAACCAACCTGAACCTAAGCCAAGCTCGCCTTGAGCATCGAATTTTTGACGCACCACAAGTCTTAAAACCTGTTGTGAAGGAATACTGGCAATTGAATATTCACGACTAGGCAAGGGTGAAAGTTGTGCCAATAATTCATCCGCAGTTTTAAATGTCTGAATTGGCGCGGTGAGGTCTTTATCTGCCAAAGCCTGTACTAAGGTTTGCTGACCATCAGCAAGAATTGTATTGGCATCGAGTTGATGCTGTTTTAAAAAGGCGTGAATCCGTGCAGTGCTGTTTTCAGGCTGAATTTCTGCAATATCACCTGCAGACCAATGCACATCATGTTGTGCTAACAGTTCAATATTGAAGGCGGGTGCGCCTAAACTGTTGGGATTTAGCAAGTCACGTTGCTGTAAGGTCCATGTATCAAAAGTTTTTTCGATATGCATACTTGGTAAGTCAAGTTGTGTGACCTGTACCAAAGCCTGATTCCAACGCTGTATGTCTGCAGGATTGGCATTATTTACTTCAATGGTATTGAACAAGGCATGTGCTTGATTACGTTGCAACCATGCAGCAATCGTATGTCCAAAACGGCAGTAATGATCTGCATATTCACGTGAACCTAAAGCCAGTACTGCATAACGCAAATGACTCAGGTCACAGGTTTGCGGTAGGATTTTTTTCACAAAACTTGAGGTCAAATCGGGTGCATCACCTGTGCCATAAGTGCTAGCAATACATAACAGTTGGGTGGTGTTTTTAAGATCTTCAAGGCTGAGATGTTGCAGGGCTTTGACTGTGACAGGCTGATGTGCTTCTTGCAGACTAGTAGCGGTGCGCCATGCCAATTGTTCGGCAGTACCTGTTTGGCTGGCATAGACAATGAGCCAGTGTGCAGCATTTGGGTCGATCTGAAATTGAGTCTGGTTTTGACGTGCAGCAAGAGTCAAACGCTTTTGTTTACGACGTTTTAAATACAGCATCCAACCTGTGACGAAAAACAGCGGCATCATCAATGCAGAAAGCATTGCCAAAAATTGATAAACAGGCCCAAAGAAACTACCGCGATGCACAGGCAGCATACTGCTCATGATTTTTTCATTAAGCCGTTTGTCTACATATAATTCAAGTTGAGTAATACGTGCTTGTTGATAATCAAAAGTTGCCCTATTGCGGGCACGTTCATGTTGTGGAATGACATCGACAAAGTTAATTTCAATTTCACTATTGGCGTGTTTAGGCACATTAAAAGTGATACTGGAATAATCCTGCCCCAATTGCTGCGGGAAATGTTGCCATGCCTTCGTCAATGCCAGATTGATTTGTGCCTGATCCAGCGTATTCTGCTTGGCTGGTTTTGTAGTGTTTGCGCGGCGTCCTGCAGTTTGTGTTTGCGCAGCCTGATGAGGTGCTTGAGCATTTGAATTTACAGGTTTGTTGCGTCCATCTGCTTGCAATTGCGCTTGTGGTCTTTCCACACCCATGACTTTAAACATGCCATTGCGCCACCACTCATACGACCAATATAGCCCTGTGCATGCCAAAACTAGATAGAAAATCACCACCCATGTACCTACTACGGCATGTAAATCCCAAATAAAATTACGTCCTTTTAATTGAGGTTTGAGCGCAAACCATTGTTTAAATGAATGGCGTTTCGGCCAGCGTAGGTAAATGCCACTTAACACAAAGAACAACAACATGAGGGTACATGCGGCTGTAATTTGTTTACCAATAGGCCCTACGGTTAAGTTGCGGTGTAATTGCTGAATAAACTGGAAAAATTCACGTCCCCGAATGTCAGGCAACACTGCTGCCGAGTAAGGATTAATCAGGATATTTTGTCCACGTTTTGCACCTTCTTTCGCAATATTGATGGTTGAAGATGCAGCCGGGTCTTTTGCAACGGTAATGCTATTAATTTTATAGTCAGGTTGGGTACGCTGAAAATGTTGATAAATTTCTGCAGGGCTTAGTTTGGCTTTCTGCTCAACTTGTACCTGATAACTGTTCGGATTCATCCATTTTAGAATTTCTTGTTCGTAGGAATAAATCGCACCTGTCACGCCCATGAGTGACAAGATCAGTCCTGCAGTAATACCAAGGAACCAGTGAATTTGGAAAAAGGCTTTCTTCAGCATAAGCGTTGGTTGTTGAGTATGAATTGTGATGCAGAATAATGCAGAGATGAAGTTAATGCAAATGCTATTTATTCTCATTATCGTTCATTGTTTTAATTTTAAGCAAAAAAAACCTCCATCACAGGGGATAGAGGTTTATTTTTAAATAGGGATATTTAGATTTGCTTGGCTTCGCCTGCAGCTTCAGTCAAATGCTTGCGAATGGTGTTGAACGAAAAGTTCTTGCTGTCCATACGCTTAGGCAGAATATAAGCACCTTGCTGACCTTTTACTTTGAAGTTCATCAAGATAAACTCAGGGGTATTGTACCATTCATACACATCTTTCCAGCCAATTGCACCCACGCCTTCTTGAGCGCCCATTTGCTGACGCATCACGATACCGTGCGGCTGTACGCCTAAACGAATCCCTTTAATTTCTTGAACAGGAAATTCATTCATTTTTCGCTTAACGTACCATTCCAAGCCGTATTTACGCACCAGCAGGTAGAGCACCACACAGACAATGGCAACCCAGCAGAAAATTGTCGAATAATTTTTTAATAGCAGAATGCCTAAAATGGAAAGGGCAACAATCACACCCATAATAATCCATGCTTTCATGCCAATTTTATTGGTACTGCGCCAAATTACCAGTTGTGCGTGACGTTGTTCTTCTTCAGAAACTTCGTAGATCACAGGCTGTAGGGTATAGGCGTATAAACTTTTCGCGGTCATAGTGAAACTAACAAATTTAAAACTATAAAAAGTTTAGCATTAATTGCTGTCATGCAGTGAGTATATTGTCGCAAAATCATGCTAAGGTCGGTGAATACTTGTGCAGCTTAGGGCGAATAAGTAGGCACTGACCGTTTGCAGGATTGTTTATAAAGACGCCAGTTCAGTTGCGTCCTGATCATGTTCGTGGCTTAAACTTTGTTTTAAGCGACTTAATTGTTGCAAGATACTCATCATCAAAGATAATTGCTGCAAAATAATTAATGATTTTTGATCTTCTTCTTTGTTTTGGCTTAAACGCTGACGAATGGTTTGCAACATGTTGTGTGCACTTAAATCTGGCGTTTCATCTTTCAGTAAAGCACCTTGAATATCGTCCATTGCTTGATCGAGCAGTTGCAAGACTTCCTGATCGTCAATTTTGTCACGATGCGCACCAAGTGCAGCAATATAGCTAATAAAGGTGTGATTTAGACACAAGAACTCAAAGGCTTGAGCTTTTTGATTGGGGTCAAAATCAGGTTCGGTGGCGAGTGTTGAAATCAGTGAAGCAACTTCTGCATCGGTATTATGAGCAGCACGGCGCACGACACGATAATTCAAACCGTTGTTGCGTCCATTTTTATATTGTTCAATCACTTCTGCCAAATAGCCACATTGCGCGGTGAGTGAGCGGCGAATCGTGCGTGATAAACGACGGAATTTCCAATCGGGGAAGATAAAACTCACGCCAAACCATGCTAGCGCACAACCAATTAAGGTATCGACCATACGTGGCACAGCTGCGGCATAGCCCAAACCTTCTAGGTTAAAATTCATCAGCGCCAAAATGGTCATAAAGGCAGTGGCTTGTGCATATTGTTTACTGCGCAATTCAAAGAACAACATGCCACTAATCACTAAAACCAGTAATTGCCCTTCAACGGACGGTACAAAATATAAAATGGTGTAGCCGACTACAATCCCTGCCAACGTCCCAATAATACGCAAACGTAAACGCCGTTTGGTGGTGTTAAAGTTAGGCTGCATCACAAACAGGGCGGTCAGTAAAATCCAGTAGCCATATTGAATGTTGGTGACTTGCACAAAAATATAGCCAATCAACAGCACAATCGACAAACGAATGGCGTGGCGGAACAAAACCGATTCGGGGGTTAAATGCTGCTTAATCCGAATGACAATATCATCCCAACTTTTTAAGTCGTCATCTTTCAGTTGTTGTTCAATATGTTTTGATTTATCCAGTTTAATATTGCGTTCGGTTTCAAGGTTACGCAATTGAGCATCAATAGATTTCAGGTTTTGGTATAGGGCAAACAATGCATTAATCCAGACTTGGTCATATTGCTGTTCACTGCGCAGTTTTTCTAAAGACTGTTTAAGATTTTCAAAAGCATGTTTAAAACGCTTGTTATGCACATAAGGTTTACGGTGCAAAATGCTTTCGCTTAAATCTTTACAGGCTTTGCCCTGAATCGACAAAATGCGTTGGAAGCGAAATAAAATATCGCTGTGCTGAAATATTTTCGCCAGTTTTTGATAATCAATATGTGCAGAGTCGGCACGTTCGTGAATGTCTTGTGCGACAAAATAATATTGTAAGCTGCGTCGGGTATCTTTTTGCCCACGGTCGCCTTTTAAACGGGTCAGTAAAGCGGTTTTTAAGTCGTTAAAAATCGCAATTAATTTGCCATTTTCAAGTGATAAATCAATGATACTTTGTTGATAACTCGGTGCAGTCATATCCACATCAAATAGATTTGATTTGGCAAATAAAAAATCACCCAAAGAAGAATAACTGAGTGAAAGTTTGTCTTGTAAGGCACGAACAGGGAACAGTAAAAAGCTGATGGTCGAAATTAAGCCGTACCAAATTGCGCCCGAAACCAAAAGCAGCGGCTGCATGTACCAGTCATCAAATAGGTTGACGCCAAGCATGGAATAGACCGATACTACCAAACAGCCATAAGAAATGGTGGCATAACGTCGTCCGAGCGAACCGAGCAAAATTAAGACAATACACGACAGGATTAAGCCTGTAGCAAATAAAATAGGATGCGGAAATAAAAACTGAATTGATGTGGCGGTAACAAAGAAACCAATATAAGTATAGAGCTGATTGACAATACGCACCGAAAAACGGTCATCAATATCACTCAAACCTGCGGCAAGCACACCTAAAGTTAAAGGAATAGTGGCAAGCTGCATCCCCATAAAATAGGGAACAAAAGCAGTTCCCGCAAATGCAATGAGCATGCGGATGTTATACATAAATGTGGTGTTATAGGTCGCTTGTTTGAGCTTTATCAGCCAAGGTTTCAACATCATTCCTTTAAGTAAACTTTTCTGTCTAAACAGAGATTTATGCTGCAAGATGAAGGTTTGCGTACATTGTAACTGTAGATGAGATGTTTAGAGTACCTAATATGTGAAAATTCATCTTTGATCACAACAAATCATACTATGGAGCGTGTAAGCTTGTCTGTACATCTGTCATTTCATCATAAAATATGAGCATATCGAAAACGCTGCCAAGTTCAAGCAGTACGCCACCATCTAGGCAACAACCCAACATGCGGCAATATTCGACTGCGTGGATTTTATTGTTGGCGTTATTGACTTCGCTTGGGCCTTTATCGATTGATATGTATTTGCCTGCCTTGCCCGTTATGGCAAGCGAGTTTGGCGTATCGACCCAAATGGTCGCAAACAGTTTGCCTGCCTACTTTTTAGGTTTGGCATTGGGTCAACTGATTTACGGGCCGCTGAGTGATCGGATTGGACGTAAGCCGCCTTTATATTTTGGCTTGGCACTATTTTCACTCGCCAGTATGTTGTGTGTGTTTGCACAAAATGAATGGGTACTGATTGCTGCACGTATTTTGCAGGCTTTGGGTGGCTGTGTGGGTGTGGTAATTGCACGAGCAGCTATTCGTGATCGCTTGGATTTGCAAACATCCGCTCAAGCTTTTTCGAGTATGATGATTGTGATGACCATTGCGCCCATTATTGCACCTACGCTGGGGGCATGGGTACTTAGATGGATGAATTGGCAAGCTATTTTTGTAGTGCTGACCTGCGTTGGAATTATTTGCTGTTTATGTGTGCACTTCTTTTTTAAAGAAACTTTGGCGAAAGAGCGTCGTTTAAATTTGAACTTTCAGCAAGTCCTGACCTTATATTTTGCCATTTTAAAAGATCGTGATTTTCGTTTTCCAATGCTGGCAGGCTGTCTGACTGGTGGGGCATTGTTTTGCTATATCAGCGGTTCAAGTGCGCTCATGATGGATCAATATGGCTTGAGTGAAACAGCTTTTGCTCTGTACACGACAAATTTCACAGAACCCTTATCCTATCAGGATTCTGCTTTCTTAAAATTGCCAAAATTTCCTTAAACTCTTCTTTTTTCCCAAAACCAATTAAACGCTGAATCGCCATTTGAACA